>JBEDAD010000055.1:0-5816 GCA_041177985.1 Bacteroidota bacterium
AGAAAATTAACAATGCTCGACAAAAAGAAATTGATGCGAAATATTTTGCAGTGTTAAAAAAAGGAAAGGAATTAATGGCCTTATTCAATTATTTGGATGCGATTAAAGAATTTAACCAAGCGCTTTTAATTAAACCAAATGAAAAAGAACCATCCGATTTAGCGGCTGAGGCGGAACGTTTGGAAAAGGAGAAAAATAACGAAGGAGATCAGGCATATGAAAAAATTCTGACTACTGCACAAGAGAAAATAGATCAAAAAGATTACATCAAAGCGCGCGAATTAGCAAACCGAGCATTAAAAGGAAGACAGACGGATCCACGACCAAAAGATCTGCTAAAGAATATTGATAACCTTGAGAAACAACAAACGGATTATGCTGCAAAAATAGTAGAAGCAGAAAGTTACGCCTCTTCAAATAATTTACAAAAAGCACTGATTGCATTTGAACAAGCACGACAAATTAAAAGCGATGAAAGTCTACCTGCGATTCGGATGGATGAATTGAAAAAGCAAATTGCAGAAACGGCTGACTCTGCTGAAAAAGAAACATTGTACAAGGATTTCATGCGAAAAGGTGCTGCAGAAATGGCATTGAAAAAATATGAATTGGCTTTATCAAACTTTCAGAATGCTTTATCTATAAAAGAAAACGATGCGATTGCCAAAGATAAAATTTCAGAAATTCAGCAAATCATGGATGATTTATCCAATGCTTTAAAAACGGATTTGGAACGCAAGGCAGCTAAAGAAGCGTTACTGCTTTCTGCAAATAAATTCTATGAACAGAAAGATTTTCTGCTTGCAAAGGAAGAATATGGAAAGTATATACTCTTGGACCCATCTAACAACTTCGTGAAAAAACGAATCGAAGAATGTGAACAACAACAAGCTTTGAAGGAACAATCCAGTGCTAATGCGGCATACAACCTACTTATTGATTCTGCAGATAATTTCTTTGATTTAAAAAGTTACGATAGAGCAAAATTAGCGTATGAAAAAGCACTTTCAATTCGCGATAAGGACGTTCATCCAAAAAACAGGCTGGAGGAAATCAAAACAATTCTAAATCCGGAAATCGTTATTCTACAATCAAACGCACTGCAAGATCTCGGTGAGCGAACGGACAACTCAATTATCGATGGATATGCTGCTTTAGTAAAGGCTGATATAGAAAGGAAAAATTTGAAAAAAGCCAACCTTACTGAAAATTTGGAAGGTGTTTCAAAAGTGAATACGTATTTGTATTTCCAGAATGCTTCCACGCTAAAATTGACCGCGGATGAACTTGCATCGATGGAAAATGCAAAAGACGAGGCAAATAAGAACTTAGATGAAAACCGACTGAAAATCGTAAGTGGAATTCGTTCGTATGAAAACGAGTTGGATATTGCTTCGAATGCGGATAATACCTTTAAAAAAGGAGAATTAATCCGGTCTCAAGAAATGATTAACACCTATGTGGAGCAAACGGAAAATAATAACTTAAATCTTGCTGTAAGTCAATCCAACAACTCTTCTGCGCTGGAAGGAGCAAAAGCCAAATTGGCAGACCAGAAAGTAGACCAGAATTTGATAGAATCACAAAACAGTCTGGTAACCGATCAAACGTTAACTGCAATCCAGGTGAAAGTAGAACAGGAAAGCATATACGGCAATGAAAACCGAGAGTTGCTCGAACGAACTGTTGCGGCATATACCTTGGTAAATGAGAAGGCTCAGACGGAAGCGTATACCGCAAAACAGCAAGAACTTTTGTCGAATAAGGCAGCAATAGAGAAAATGGATATTGAGATGGCTGAAAATGCACAGATAGATTCGAAAATTGCAGGGCAAAATGAATTGGCATTTAAAGAAATTGAATCGGTTGCTATTCTTGCAGCTGCGGTTCAATCTAAAGCTCAACAAGAAGTTTCGAAAAATAATTCGGAAAAAGTGCAAGGTATTGGTCGCGAATTAGAAGTTCAAAATGCCGCAGCTGACGCGAATAGACGTGCAACGGCAACAATTCTCCAAACGAAAAATTCGGAAATGCAAAATGCGGCTTTTGATGCATATACAAAGGAAATGCAGGGACATATAAAAAGCAAAAACAGTTTGGATGTGCAAATTCAAGCCAACAATGCTTTTTTGGAAACGGAAGAGGAAAACAGGTTAAAAAGTTTGTCGGCTTTAGAAACGGTTGTGCAAAATACCAATTCAACAAATTCGAGTACGACCTTAAGTGACGATGCAGAGCGCCAAAAAGTGAAAACAGCAATCGACGAACAGGCGATTCGAAATGCGGATGACGTGTTGCAAACGTTGAAGAAAAAAGGTGAAAATGCGGAGAAGGTGCTAACGACGAACGAGGAAATTATAACGGACGCTGCAACTGCAAATTTGCAACAGCAAGATAAAAACTACGAAACCCAAGAAACGCTGAATGCGATGGACAATAGCGTACAAGTGAAATCCAAAATCGCCAATACGCTTGGACAAGAATATCCGGAAGGTGTTTCGCAGGAATCGTTTACGCAGAAAGATAAAAACGGATTGATGACAGCAATCATAACGCGCAGAATTGTTGTTATTGAAGGGCACGGCGATGTGTATGTTCGAACGCAAACACTTCAAGCAATTACGTATTCAAAAAATGGACAAGCAATAACAGAATTCCATTGGCAAAAAGACACAGATGGCGCACAGTTGGAAAAACACTATTAAATTCGTATTCATTTTATTTCTTGTCGGTTGTCAAACGGAAAAAGAACCGGTTTTTAAAGAAGGATTTGTTTTTCAGGGAGAAACGCAAGGAACAACCTATCAGCTAATTATTGCGGAAGATGAGGTGAATTTCACCCAGTTAGAGATTCAAAATCTTTTAGCGGAATTTGATACCGTTTTATCCTCGTACATCGATTCTTCTTTAATCAGTAAAATGAATAGGATGGAAGGATCTGCTTTCTTTACCGATTCTACTGGCTATTTTAAAGAATGTTATGAAGAAAGCATGGCTGTGTTTCGAATGAGCAACGGCGCGTTTGATTGTTCCGTTTTCCCGCTTGTAGAAGGTTGGGGATTTATGCAAAATGTTGAAACGCCATTAAATAAGACCAAAATTGATTCGATTCTTCAATTTGTTTCTTCGGAAAAAGATAAATTACACAAGGTTGATTTCACGGATCAAACCATTCATTTCACAAAACTAGACAAGCGTTTTAAAATGGATTTTAATGCCATTGCGCAAGGTTTGGCAGTGGATAAAATTGCTGAATTTATTGAATCGAGAGGGCACAAAAATTATTATGTTGAAATTGGTGGTGAGTTGATTGTAAAGGGCAGAAATAGATCAGCGGAAAATTGGAACATTGGAATTGATGTACCAAAGGAAAATGAACAAAAAGATGGTGTTCGCCGCTTGGAAAGTATTTTGTCCATCACAAATAAAGCAATTGCAACCAGCGGGAATTACCGAAAATACTACGTAAAAAACGGTAAAAAATACGCACATTGTTTAGATCCTAGAACAGGTTTTCCTGTTAATCATTCATTATTAAGTGCTACAGTAATCTCGGATAAATGTTCTACTTCGGATGCGTACGCAACTGTTTTTATGGTAATGGGCTTGGAGGGAACTAAAAAGTTTATAAGCAGCCATCCGAAATTAAAACTGGAAGTTTATTTGCTGTATGATTTGACAAATGGAAAAATTGGCAGGTTTAAAAGCAAGGGAATGAAGAAATATTTCAAGGATTAAGAAAAAGCCATTTTACAAAGCGTAGTTTTTTATTTTTTGCAATATTCATTGTGCGTAACTCTTTTTACTTCTTGAAATTGGTGCTGCATTTCACGCTAAATTCACTTCAAAATAAATAACATGAAGACACCTAAATTTGTATTTGCTCTCCTAATCTTGGCTAAATTATTCTTGGCAGCGACGATTGTCTTGTATTTTTGGAACGTGAATACCTTGGTTGAAATAACAAAATTGCCGTTATACGTATTGATTTTAACGGTCGTATACATCGGTTTTCAAATGGTAACAAGAAGGTTTTCAAAAAAACAAAATTGGTGGGACTGGATTTATTATATCGGTCTTGCTGCAATTATGCTACCTGTCGTTATGGCAAAACCGGAAAACGAAAAAATATTTCACTTGCTAACTGATTTTGGAATTTTATTCCTTCTATTGCCTGTTTTAATCGACGGTTATAATTTTGTGAAAAACCAGAAAGAAACGATATGAATGTACATTTTATAGCGATTGGTGGCAGTGCAATGCATAATTTGGCAATTGCCTTAAGTAGAAAAGGAACAACCGTTACCGGATCCGATGATGAGATTTTCGAACCTTCTCGCACGCGGTTGGAACAACAAGGAATTTTACCAGAAAAAATCGGATGGGAAGCAGAGCGAATTTCTACTAAAATTGATGCTGTAATTTTAGGAATGCATGCGCGCGAAGATAATCCAGAGTTGCTTCGTGCCAAAGAATTGAATATTCCAATCTATTCGTATCCGGAATATTTATACGAGCAAAGTAAAAATAAAATCCGAGTGGTTATTGGCGGAAGCCATGGCAAAACTACTATTACTTCCATGCTGTTGCATGTTGTGAATGAACTGAAAATACAAGTAGATTACATGGTCGGAGCGCAACTAGAAGGCTACGATTGCATGGTGCAATTATCGGACGATGCACCAATTATGATTCTGGAAGGGGACGAATATTTGAGTTCGCCAATCGATCGCCGACCAAAATTCCATTTGTACCATCCAACCATTGCTATTCTGAGTGGAATTGCGTGGGACCACATCAATGTTTTTCCAACATTTGAGAATTATGTGGCGCAATTTGAAACGTTTTGTTCCCTAATTGAGCCAAACGGAACATTGATTTATAACGTGGAGGATCCAGAAGTCAATAAACTTGGTGAAAAATTTGCATCCTCTATAAAAACAATTGCTTACGAAACACCTCAATATTCGGTTTTCGAAAATGGAACGCGTTTGTTTTTCGAAACTAAAACCTACGATTTAAATATATTTGGCGGACACAATTTGCAGAATTTAATGGGTGCAATGCGCTTGGGTGAAGCCATCGGTATTGATCCTCACGTATTTTTCAAATCTGTTCAATCGTTTACAGGAGCAGGAAAACGCTTGCAGAAAGTGGCCGAAAAAGATTCTTTTATTATGTTCAAAGATTTTGCGCATTCACCTTCCAAACTAAAAGCGACAACCAAAGCTGTAAAGGAACAATTCAAAGATCGTCACGTTGTTGCCTGCATGGAATTGCATACGTTTTCTTCCTTGAAAAAAGAGTTTCTTCCGCATTATAAAAACGCCATGGCGATGGCAGATACTGCAATTGTTTATTTCAGCCCGGAAGTTGTAAAGCATAAAAAACTGGAGCCAATCACCAAAGAAATGGTAGCAAAAGGATTTGGTGGAAATGTAACCGTAATGACGGAAACTTCCGAAATATTAGATTTTATTCATTCAAAAAACTGGAATAATTCCGCGCTTCTAATGATGTCCTCCGGCAATTTTGATGGAATCGACTACGATGCTTTAGGAAAGGAATTATTAGCTACGCTTTGATGCGTTTGAATAGAATCTTTCGGTAAATTATTGTCACCAATATACTGTAAATTGTTGCTAAAAGCAGCATGGAAAGAATAGACAGTGTTGCTGTAAATCCTGGTGATGCACCTTTTCGGTTGCTGTCTTTTAATTTCGCTTCAATCGCTTCTTTCGTCATAACTTCCGCGTCCGGCTGTGATGCTTTGAATACTTCCAATGCTTTTGGGTCGTTCACCATTTTTTCAATAG
>JBEDAD010000056.1:0-2514 GCA_041177985.1 Bacteroidota bacterium
TAATCCTTCCGGAGTTTCTTTTTTTTCAGTGGTGGATGTAGTAATTCCTTCTTTTTTTCGTGTAAACCAACTCATACTTTAAATTTTTAATTCGGGATTTATTAATCGGAATCAATGATTCCAATGTATCCAGAAATTATAGTGTATTAATATTGTTTAAATCCTCAAACGCTTTTATCAGGCGATCGATGAATGTGATTTCACCTTCGCGCATCCATTTTCTTGGATCGTAGTATTTTTTATTCGGTAATTCTTCTCCTTCAGGATTTCCAATTTGAGTGCGCAGGAAATCGATTTTATTAACCATGTAATCGCGCACACCTTCTGTAAAAGCAAACTGAAGATCTGTATCTAAATTCATCTTAATTACGCCGTAACCAATCGCCTCGCGAATTTCTTCCAAAGTAGAACCAGATCCGCCATGAAAAACGAAGTCTACCGGATTTGCGCCGGTATTGAATTTCTTCTGCACGTATTCTTGGGAATTTTTCAGAATTTTAGGCGTTAATTTAACATTCCCTGGTTTGTACACACCATGAACATTTCCAAACGCTGCCGCAATCGTGAATTTATCAGAAATTTTCAGTAATTCTTCATACGCAAAAGCTACTTCTGCCGGCTGCGTATATAATTTAGAACTGTCGACATCTGTATTGTCTACGCCATCTTCTTCACCTCCTGTTATGCCAAGTTCAATTTCCAGCGTCATTCCCATTTTACTCATCCTAGCAAGATATTTCTTGCAGATTTCAATGTTCTCAGCAATCGGCTCTTCGGATAAATCAATCATGTGTGAACTGAACAATGGTTTGCCAGTTTCCTTGAAGAAAATTTCGCTCGCATCCAATAAACCGTCAATCCAAGGCAATAATTTCTTCGCACAATGATCCGTATGCAAAATAACTGTTGCGCCGTATACTTTTGCTAACGTATGAATGTGTTTTGCACCAGCTATTCCTCCAGCAATTGCTGCTTTTTCATTTTCATTCGACAAACCTTTCCCTGCTATGTAATGCGCTCCGCCATTTGAAAACTGAATGATTACTGGCGAATTAATTTTTGCCGCAGCTTCCATCACAGCATTGATTGTATTGGATCCTGTTACATTGATAGCGGGTAATGCAAAACCTTTTTCTTTTGCATATTGGAATATCTTTTGAACTTCATCGCCTGTTGCGACACCTGCTTGGATGGAATGATTCATACTTTTATTTTGTTTTCAATCAGCAAAAGTAATATTAAATAGGTTGAAACCACCTATTTCGAAGCTACTTTTTGTAATAAAAAAGTAAAAAAATGATTCCCAATATGCAACGTTAGCTTCTTGAAAATTCGTAGTTTTGTATCTGTATGGCTTGGTTTTTTCTAGTCGACACAAACACTACAAACCGTTTTTTCCATGAGTTATTTGGACGAGTTAAATAAAAGTCAGCGCGAGGCTGTTGAAGCAATCCATGGCCCGATGATGGTTATCGCAGGTGCTGGATCGGGAAAAACACGCGTTTTAACGTATCGAATTGCATACATGTTAGAACAAGGCGTGGATCCGTTCAATATTATGTCTCTGACATTTACCAATAAAGCGGCAAAAGAAATGTCGGAAAGAATTGGGAAAATCGTTGGTTCGTCCGAAGGGAAAAATATTACAATGGGAACGTTTCACTCGGTTTTCTCTCGCATACTTCGTTACAATGCCGACCGATTGGGCTATCCCACAAATTTTACCATTTACGATACACAAGATTCCAAAAGTTTACTTAAGGATATTGTAAAGGAATTAAATCTCGACGATAAAATTTATAAGCCAGGAATGGTTTTGGGTCGAATTTCATCTGCTAAAAATAGTTTGATTTCTGCGGATGCGTATGCTTTAAATACAGATATTATAAACGAAGACAACCAATCGAGAAGGCCAGAACTAGCAAGAATCTATAAAACGTATACCACACGCTGTTTCAAAGCTGGGGCAATGGATTTTGATGATTTACTGTTTCAAACTAACGTTTTATTGCGCGATTTTCCGGATGTATTGCACTATTACCAGCAAAAATTCAAATATATTTTGGTGGATGAGTACCAAGACACAAACTACGCACAGTATTTAATCGTGAAGAAACTTGCTGCGGTATTTGAGAACATTTGCGTGGTTGGTGACGATGCGCAGAGTATCTATTCTTTCCGAGGGGCAAATATTCAAAATATTTTAAATTTCAGAAAAGATTACCCAGATTTTAAATTATTCAAGCTAGAACAAAATTACAGAAGTACCAAAAATATCGTAGAAGCAGCTAATAGTATTATCGCAAAAAACCAGGATCAAATTAAGAAAAACGTTTGGACGGAAAATAGTGAAGGTGCGAAAATTGGTGTTATCCGAACCTTAACCGACAACGAGGAAGGGAAAGTTATTACCAGTAAAATATTTGATATTAAGCAGAGTACAAATTCTTCTTTCAACGACTTCGCCATTCTTTACCGCACCAATAAACAGTCTCGTTCATTTGAGGAGGCACT
>JBEDAD010000057.1:0-2984 GCA_041177985.1 Bacteroidota bacterium
ACGTATCTTTGGTCGCCGGGAGGACAAACAACGCCAGCAATCAGTGTTTCACCGAGTGCAAATTCTACCTACAGTGTCGTGTATTCCTTAAATGGTTGTTCGGCAGTTTCTGTAAATGGAACTGTCACGGTAAATTCTCCGCCACTCGTTAGCTTCTCCGCTGATAATTTAACGGGTTGTTCCCCATTGAATGTTACGTTTACGAGCACAGGAGCTCCAGCTTCCTTTTATTCTTGGAATATGGGCGATGGCACACAAATTTCCGGTGCTACCGTGAATACCACTTTTACAACGGCTGGTTGCCACGATATAACGCTTACAGCTACTGAAAACGGTTGCACAGGAACCCAAACTTTGGTTAATTATATTTGTGTCAATCCTGTTCCGGAAGCATCCTTTTCGACAAATATTTCCACATTTACAGAAAATACTCAAGGCGTTTCTTTTTCGAATAATACAATTGGAGGACAAACGTACAATTGGAATTTTGGGGATGGAACAAGTCCTTCGACGGAGGATGAACCGCAGCATAATTTCTCCAATACGCTGGAAGGTTATACTATAACACTTATCGCCTATTCCGGTGCTTGTTTGGATGAATTCTCTATGTTTATTCCATACCAGGAAGAATTACTCTTTTTTATTCCGAACACGTTTACGCCGGATGATGATTTTTACAATCCTACTTTTCAACCTGTATTCACTTCTGGATTTGATCCATACGATTACACACTTTCGCTATATAATCGCTGGGGAGAGCTAATTTTTGTTTCTCAAAATGCTTCCGTTGGTTGGAATGGAACATTTGGTGCAAGCGATGCGAAAATATGCCAAGAAGGAATTTACACGTGGAAGATAGAGTTTAAGGTACTTGCAACGGATGAACGAAAAATTGTTTCCGGACACGTGAATTTGATGCGCTAAGGATTAAAACAGCGGAAATGTAGGTTAATTTAATGCTTACCTTTTCGTTGCAACAAGTGAATACACCATTGGTATTTTGAAATCTATGTGTTTTATTCGGAATTTTTTAGGCTCGAATTCAATGGTATTTTGAAAGCAATTATAGGGTGAATAATCGATTTCCTCGAGCGAATTAATTTCCAGCTGATTCCCTAAAAGACTGTTAATGACTTCACCAAGACCATGGTTCCACATGATATAATCTTCCTTTAAATCCGCTTCTCTATCGGCGTAGGTCCCGGTTTCGGTCTCATAAATTGCACCCGTATTAAAATAATTGTAACTAATTTTTTGAAAATCGTCGTCAAACATCCAAACCACCGGATGAAATTCCACGAAAACAAATTTACCTTGGGGTTTTAGAAAATTAGAAACGATTTGCGCCCATTTGTTGATATCTGGCAACCACCCTATAGTACCGTAACTTGTATAAACGATATCAAATTTTTCGCTAAGCAGCCCCGGTAAATCATAGATGTCGCAGCAAATAAATTGTGCATCAATACCAGATTGCGCAGCAAATTTTTCCGCATATTCAATTGCTTTATCCGAAAAATCAACGCCGGTAACGTTTGCGCCCATTCTACCCAAGGAAAGCGTATCCTGACCAAAATGGCATTGCAAATGCAAAATACTTTTTCCTTTTACATCTCCAAGTAATTCTAATTCAATAGTATTCAGCGATGAATTTCCTTTCAAGAAATTTTCATTGTCGTAAAATGCTGATTTCACGTGAGAATCCGTCCTATTGTTCCATGATTTTTTATTAATCGCTATGTAATTTTCCATGCAGTTGATTTTTTAAAAACAGATTTACCTTTTAAAAAAATAAAAAAAGGCAAAGCAATGAAGTAGATGGGTGCAAAATACTGATTTTAGGTGTTAAAACCGTAGAATCATTTTCAAATTGAAGCGTCGCTGGGTCAAATAATTTGGGATAGAGTAATACCTTCCCTCCGTATCTTGAATCCATTGTTTGGATAATACATTATTGATTCCCAATAAATTGAATACTTCAAATGAAATAATTGCATCGGTGAAATTTCTACTAAAAAAATTCTCAGCAGCTTTTTTCTTGTATAAAAAATCATACGACATGCCAATATCTACGCGGAAATACGATTTCATGCGCAGCGTATCTTTGTAGCGATTTTTATCTGGCGGACCATATGGCAAACGTGTTCCAAATTGCATTCCCATTTGAACACTGAAACTTTCAAAACCAGGCATGCGATCCTGCACCAATGCACCAAAATTGAGCAATTGATCTGTTGGACGGGGAATAAATCCGGGTAAAATAGTCGCGCTATCTACAATTGTTTGGTCTTCACTGATTCCAAAAATTATTTTTTCACCTGCAGCGTTATAGAATTCTTTGTACGAATCGTTTAGAATATCTTCCTTGGTGGACATGATTCCCATTTTAAAGAAGGATTCGATTCCCTTCACAAATTGTCCATGGATATTGACATCCACACCATACGCATACGCAATAGCATTGTTTTCAGCGTAATAGCGCGTTCGGACATTGTCAATTTCATACGGATTTACATCCCACAAGTATTTATAGTATGCTTCGGCGGAAAATTTGAACGGAAGTTCCCTGTTCCACATATTAAAATAAAGATCTGTTCCTGCTACTAAGTGAAAGGATTTTTGGGATTTCACGTTGAGGTTTAGTTGCCCGTCAAACGTTCTAAATTCCCGGTAAAATGGCGGTTGGTAATACAAACCGGAAGAAATTCTTGCGCTGATATCCCGTCGACTGATTTTTCCATCTTTCACCATGTAAACCCTTGGGAAATAAATCAGCGAAGCACGTGGCGTAAGGTAAAACTCCTGGTTTATAGTTGTATACCCCGCTCTAGTTCCTATATTCAACGCCAAGCGTGAATTGGATTCGCGAATAGTATCTTTTACTGTAAATTCCACTTTTTTTGAATCCACTTTGAGCTTATCCGTTACCGAAACTGGAAAATCGCGTTTTGTTTTCGACCAGATAGAATTCAGCTGCAGAAATG
>JBEDAD010000058.1:0-8305 GCA_041177985.1 Bacteroidota bacterium
AGTATCGGTCGCTGAGAGATTTTCGCCGAACGGCTTCAATCGAGACTTGATTTTTTCGTTCTTTTGTATCAAGACAAAAGGACAAAGAAAATAAAGCCCGATTTTTATCGGACAATATTGAAAATTAAATCGAAAGGTAAAAAAAGGCACTATTTTTGCTTGTACAGAAAAAAATAATTTCATGAGTTTTTTATACGTTTTTATCACAAGTATATTCCTTTCTTTAAACATTCAAAGCGAAATTCCTTATTCTACGATTGAAAAAGCTTTTGTATCGAATGATGCCTCAAGTATTATTGGACTAGGAAAAGATAAAATCTTACTGAATGTTCTCGGAAAAGAGGGTGCTTACAGCGCCTCACAAGCAAATTTGGTTTTAAAAGATTTCTTCACGAAAAAACCTGGCTCCTCTTTCAAATTCATTTTCAAGGGAAAAGAGACATCGGATGGCTCTTTTGCAATTGGAAATTATGAAAGCAAACAAGAAAGTTTCCGTGTTACAATTCATTTTAAAAAAATTAATAGCGATTTCAAAATGGAAAGTTTAACCATTGAGAAGACCTAATTTTTTTGTTTTTATCCTTCTTTAATCCTTTCAAATGGATAGACAAGTTCATTAGAAACGTAATTTTGAACTAGATTAATGTCTCCAATTTGTATATTTGTCCTATGATATTAGAACTTATCGATAATGCCTTACGAGAAGATATTGGTGAAGGAGACCATTCCACACTTTCGTGTGTTCCTGAATCCGCAATTGGCAAAGCACAACTGCTTATTAAAGAGGATGGGATTTTAGCTGGAATAGAATTAGCAGAAATAATTTTCAAACGGTTTGACCCTTCTTTGCACATAGAAATTTTCCTGAAGGATGGAACGGTTGTTAAATCCGGAGACATTGCATTTATTGTTTCAGGCAGTTCTAGATCCATTTTGACAACAGAGCGCCTTGTTTTAAATTGCATGCAGCGTATGAGTGGAATTGCAACACAAACCAACAAAATCGTCTCTTGTATTGAAGGTTGTGTAACAAAACTACTAGATACTCGAAAAACTACACCTGGAATTCGAATTCTCGAAAAATGGGCCGTACGTATCGGCGGAGGACACAACCATCGTTTTGGGTTATTTGATATGCTAATGCTAAAAGATAATCATATTGATTACGCCGGCGGAATTCGTCCTGCAATACTTCGAGCTAACGATTATTTAAAGTCGCAGAAGAAAAATCTAAAAATCGAAATTGAAGTCCGCAACATACAAGAATTAAATGAAGTTTTGCACGTTGGGATGGTTGACCGCATCATGCTGGATAATTTCTCACCGGATGAAATTAGAGATGCTCTAAAAATAATTCCACCGCAATACGAAACAGAAGCATCTGGAGGAATAACAATAGAAACCATTCGTTCATATGCGGAAACCGGTGTTCAGTTCATATCTGTCGGCGCATTAACCCATAGCGCAAAAAGTTTGGACATGAGTTTAAAGGCAATTTGAGTATTAAATTGTCATAATCTCCTTGTCCTTCACTTCAACGAGTTCGTCTATTTTTTTAATAAATTGGTTGGTAATTGTTTGAATCTCATTTTCAGCGTCTTTCGCCATATCCTCAGATAATCCGTCATTTTTGAGATCCTTGATCATATCGATAGACTCTTTTCGGTTATTTCGCACGGCTACTTTGGCAAATTCCGCTTCCGCTTTTGCTTTTTTAACCAAATCTTTTCTTCTTTCTTCCGTAAGCAAGGGAACGGAAATGATAAGTATTTCACCATTATTCTGTGGGGCAAATCCTAGATTTGAATTTATTATTCCTTTAGCGATTTCGTTTAGCATTGATTTCTCCCAAGGTTGCACGGTTATTGTGCGCGCATCCATCGTAGAAATATTTGCGACTTGCTGAATAGCAGTTGGTGTACCATAATAATCAACCATCACTCCATTGAGCATCGCTGGAGTAGCTTTTCCTGCTCTAATTTTAAGTAACTCTGTATCCAAGTGAACTAAAGACTTTGTATTAGAAGCTTTAAATTCATCGTAAATCATTTGTAATTCCTCTGTCATGCGTAAAGATTTTGCACAAAAATACTAATTTCTAGTTACGAACGATAGTCCCAACTTGTTCTCCGTCTAATAATTTCTTCAAATTTCCTGGCGTATCCATATCGAAAACAATTATCGGGAGGTCGTTTTCTTTACAAAGCGTAAAAGCCGTCATGTCCATAACATTCAAACCATTAGCATACACATCGTCGAAGGTGATTACATCGTATTTGGTTGCTGTAGGATCTTTTTCTGGATCTGCAGTGTAAATACCATCTACTCTAGTTCCTTTCAAAATAACTTCAGCATTTATTTCGATTGCACGAAGAGATGCTGCAGAATCGGTTGTGAAAAAAGGATTCCCAGTTCCAGCTCCAAAAATAACGACACGGCCTTTTTCCAAATGGCGCATTGCGCGTCTTCGCACGTACGGTTCTGCAATTTCCTTCATCTCGATTGCCGATTGCAAGCGCGTTTTTATTCCAGCAGATTCTAATGAAGATTGTAACGCCATTGAATTAATCATTGTCGCCAACATACCCATATAATCGCCATGGGTTCTATCCATTCCACCTTCTTCCGCTTGGACTCCGCGAAAAATATTTCCTCCGCCAATTACAATTGCAATTTCTACTCCCAAATCGTGAATTTCTTTGATCTGAGTAGCATATACAGCCAATCGTTTGTTATCAATTCCGAATTGTTTATCTCCCATTAGAGATTCACCACTTAATTTTAGGAGAATGCGTTTGTATTTCATATTCATGGATTTTGGCAAACAAATATACAGAATTTGCTAACAAGAAAAAAAACTGTATGCTACGTAAAAATTATTTATTTCAAAAAAAAGGCTACCGAATATCGATAGCCTTTATATATTTTTTTGTGTGCTTAGCTTAAAGAAAAACGCTTAAAGTCTACAACTGTTAAGTCTTTTTCAGTTGAGCTCAAGAATTGTTCAACAGTCACTTTGTTATCTCTAACAAACTGCTGACTAAGCAATGTATTCTCCTGGAAGAATTTATTCAAACGACCCATTGCAATTTTCTCTGCCATATCTGCTGGTTTTCCTTCTTGGATAGCCAAGTCCTTACCAACTTCAATTTCTCTTTCAATTGTTCGAGCGTCAACACCGTTTTTGTCCAAAGCAATTGGATTCATTGCAGCAATTTGCATTGCAACTTGTTTCCCTGCATCTTCAGCAGCGTCCGAACCACTATTCAAAGCAACTAAAGTTGCCAATTGGTTACCTGGGTGGTTGTATGATACAACTTTACCAGCTTTCAATGTTTCGTATTTAGACAAATCTAATTTTTCACCTAAAACGCCAATTTGTTCGATTAATTTTTCATCTACCGACAATTTAGCATCGTAAGGAAGTGCTTTCAAATCTTCAAGAGAAGCAGGCATATTTGCTAAAGCAATATCCACTAAGGATTGAACAAAGTTTCTGAAACCTTCATTTTTAGCAACGAAATCTGTTTCACAATTCAATGTTAAAATAGCTCCTGCAGTTCCATCTTCTGATGCTTGTGCAAAAATTAATCCTTCTTTAGCTTCATTATCGCCACGTTTTGCAGCGATCTTTTGACCTTTTTTACGTAACAAATCGATTGCTGTTTCGAAATCTCCGTTTGCTTCAACCAACGCGTTTTTGCAGTCCATCATGCCTGCGCCTGTTTGTTGGCGTAATTTATTTACCTCTGCAGCTGTAATTGCCATGAGAAATAGTTTTTTTAATTAATTATTTTTCTTCTGTTGCTGCTTCCTCGTTCGAAGCTGCTGCTTCCACAATTGGAGCTACTTCTTCCACTACTGGAGCTGCTGCTTCAACAATTGGAGTTTCCTCAACCGCTGGTGCTGCATCTTTAGTCGCCTTAGCTTCTTCCGTAGTTTCTTTAGAAACCTTACGGTCGTCTAATCCTTCTTTAATCGCACCACAAATTGCGTCCAAAACAATTGTAATTGATTTAGTTGCATCATCGTTAGATGGAATTGGGAAGTCTACCAATTTAGGATTTGAATTCGTATCTACCATTGCAAAAGTAGGAATATTCAATCTTTTTGCTTCACTTAAAGCGATGTGTTCTTTTAAGATATCAACGATAAAGATTGCTGCTGGCTGACGCGTCATATCTGCGATTGAACCAAAGTTTTTCTCTAGTTTCTCACGTTGACGTGTTTTAAACAAACGCTCTCTTTTATTCAATGTTTCCCACGTACCATCTGTTCTCATTTTGTCAATTGATGACATTTTACGAATAGATTTACGCGTTGTTTGGAAATTTGTTAACATACCACCTGACCAACGTTCCGTTACAAATGGCATATTTATTTCAGCTACTTTTTGAGATACAATCTCTTTCGCTTGTTTTTTAGTTGCTACGAAAAGAACCTTTTTACCCGATTTTGCAATTTGCTTCATTGCCGCACATGCTTGGTCAAGATGTGCTATTGTCTTATTAAGGTCGATAATGTGGATACCTTTTTTCTCTTCAAAGATATACGGCGCCATTGCCGGGTTCCATTTTCTTTTCAAGTGACCGAAGTGAACACCTGCTTCTAATAATTTTTCAAAACTAACTTTTGACATTTTTACTTTTTTTAAATTGTTTACATTCCTTTAGTGCATCAACTAACAAAGGGTTCGAATAGTATCGAAGGGTACTTTGTAGTTTTGGGTACTAAACAACCGCTAAAATATTTTTTAACGTTTAGAGAATTGGAATTTCTTACGTGCTTTCGGCTGTCCTGGTTTCTTACGTTCTACCATTCTAGGATCACGCGTCATCAATCCTTCTCCTTTTAATAATGTTTTGTTTTCTTCAGCAACTTCAACAAGCGCTCTAGAGATTCCCAATCGAATCGCTTCTGCTTGTCCATTGATACCTCCACCAAAAACATTCACTTTCACGTCAAACTGACCGATAGTGTTTGTAATTGCAAATGGTTGTTCAATTTTCGACTGAAGAACAGCAACTGGAAAAACTTCTTTGTAGTCTTTCTTATTTACGATCACTTTACCCGTACCTTTTGAAAGGTAAACTCGAGCAACGGATGTTTTTCTTCTTCCTAATGTGTTAACTATTTCCATGCTTTTTATTTGAATGTGTCAAGATTAAAAACTTCCGGTTTTTGAGCCTCTTGTTTGTGCTCTGTACCAACGTACACCTTCAAGTTTGTAAACAGTCTTCTTCCGAGCGTGTTTTTCGGTAACATACCTTTAACAGCTTTCTCAATCAAACGCTCAGGATGTTTTCTCAACATGTCTTGAGCAGAAGTAAACTTTTGTCCACCAGGATATCCGGTGTAACGCACATATTCTTTGTTGACAAGTTTCGCTCCTGAGAAAGAAATTTTCTCAGCGTTTATTACGATAACGTTGTCTCCGCAGTCAGCATGAGGGGTGAAATTCGTTTTGTGTTTACCACGAATGATTTTCGCCACCTTACTCGCTAAACGACCAACTGTTTGGCCTTCAGCATCCACAACAAGCCACTTTTTATTAGCAGTCTGCTTGTTACCGGAAACGGTTCTGTAACTTAATGTATCCACAATTTTACAATTATTAAAATAAGACAATATCCCTAAAATGGGGGTGCAAAGATATGATTTCTATCTTTATTAACAAACGAATTTTAAAAAAAAGATTTAAATCTATTCAAAGAGTTTAATTCGCTCCGTTTATTACTTAAAAATGGCGCGATTTAGGCACATTCTTAAGGTTACTTTTTACTTCTGTTTGAATGCTTGAATAGAATTTACAGTAAAATCACTTAACACGAGTTTGCCACTCATCCCTGCTCTTTCGCTTAAAAGTTGATCCCAATTTTCTGTGCCTTGCCAAAACACTTTTTTTAGCATCGCCATCGCTTCTGGATTGGATTCAGAAAGCTTTTCTGCCAATCGATTTATTTCAGTATCCAATGCTTCGACTGATTCAAAAACGGCAGTATACAAACCCTTTTCCATTGCCCAATTTGCAGATCGCCATTCTGTTGCATTAATAGCAAGTTCGCTCATCGCAGACAATCCAATTTTTCGTTCTACCGCTGGACCTACAACAAACGGGCCTATTCCAACTGCCAATTCAGATAATTTAACGTCTGCAGATTTAGCAGCTAGACAATAATCTACGGATGAAGCTATTCCAACTCCACCGCCAACTGCTTTGCCATGTATTCTGCCTATAATAAATTTTGGAGCTTTTCTGCAAGCATTGATAACTTTCGCGAAACCCGAAAAGAATTTTTGTCCAGTTTCCAAATCTTGAATAGAAATTAATTCATCAAAACTCGCACCTGCACAAAATGCTTTTTCACCAGCAGAGCGCAAAACGATAACTTTCACAGCATCGTTTTCCCCCAATTCCGTTATTACGTCTGCCAATTTTTGAAGAATTTTCCCAGGAAGTGAATTACTTAGTGGGTGGCCGAATTCAATTGTAGCGATTCCTTTTACATCTATTTTGTGATCGACAAATCCTTGATCAATTGCGTCTAACATAGTTTAATTTGGTTTACTTATCTTCGATTCTTCTTCTTGGACGCACTTCTTTACTTTCCTGACTTACATCCATTTTCTTAGTGAAACTTGGCGGTCTATTGTTGAATTTAGCATCCTTATTGAAAGGTTTTTTTTCAAAGGGCTTTTTTTCTTCTACAGCGGGACGAATTGGTCGATTTCCTTTTGGAGATGCAATTTTCACATCCAGCTTTCGATCATTTACTTCCATGCCATTCAAGGCATTGATTGCATTGATTGCATGATCTGTCTCTTCCATTTCCACATAACCAAAACCTTTTGATCGACGTGTGTCTTTTTCGAATACAACGTGTGCATAGGTCACAGGTCCAAATGCAGAGAATGTCGTCTTTAAATCTTCTGAGGTGATATCCCAGTCAAGATTTGCAATAAATATATTTGTCATCTACCTAAATTTGCGGGGAAATCCCACTGTTTAATTTTAATTTTCTTGCTTCTATTATTTCAATGTAAAACTATCTGTCCCAATCAATATTCCTTCGCAGTATATTTTCACTTTGTAATTTCCCTTCAAAGCTTCCTCTCCTTTTAAATCATAGAATATAGAAAGATCCACGCGTTGATTTTGATAATCTATTTCTTTTTTGTCTGAATAAGCAATCGTGCCTAGATCCGTTGTGATAGTATTACTAGAACGTGATTGAAGTGTCTTCCCATCTGGATTGATAATTTGCATGTAGACAGATTTCTTTCCAGGTGCTGTAATTGGATTTTCAGAAATAGTGAAAGTAGAACGCATTTGAATAACCGTTCTAGCCCGATTAGTAGGCTCTGTGGTATTGTTCAACTTCATTTTTAGACCTTCAGAACTGAAGTTATACGCTTGCAATCGAGAACCTTTCTTAACTTGTTCCGTTTTCTCTTCTGCATCTTGTTTGTACTGATCTCTTTCAACGGCAGTTGAAGTTAGCTTGGTCGTTGTCTGATCTAAATCGGAAGTCAATTTCAAATTCAAGGTATTCAATGAATCAATCTGCATGACGTAGCTTTTCATGATACTTCTCAAGGTTTCATTTTCTTTTCTTAATTGAAACAATTGAGACGCAGACATTTTTTTATTGGTATTAATCTCATTGATGAGTTTTTGAATCTTTTCTTTCTGAATATTGAGCGAATCTGCCTTACTTTCATCCTTCTGAATTAGAGCATCGTAGGTTTTTAACATGTTTTGAAAGTCTGTTTTCAAATCACTTGAAAGATTACCAACATATCCTTCCATCATTTGATCCATTCCGGCCATATCTGATTTCAACAGTTTATTTTCATTGGAACAATCATTTAATTGACTGTTTTTACTTGACCACATCGTAGCCAAAATAGCTAGTCCAACCAATAATACGAGGATTATCGCAATAAATGCACCATTACCTTTTTTTCCTGTTGTTTCGTCGCTTTCTGCCATGTGCTTTTTTCTTTATAATTTAACAAATGTAAAAATAGATTTGGAGTCTGAATAATGAATTCGTCTATTTCACAATTTTTATCCATGAACGTCCCTTTTTGTTCGTTCACCATTAATTCGTCTTTCTATTTTCGCTCTATTCTCATCTCTCAGTATTTCGGGAAGAAGTTCTTCTGGAAAATTCTGATAAACTAGTGGTCTTGCGAAGCGTTTGATTGCGTCTGTTCCAACTGCCGTAAATCTGCTGTCCGTTGTTGCAGGATAAGGCCCTCCATGGTGCATCGACGAACAAACTTCAACTCCAGTAGGAAC
>JBEDAD010000059.1:0-4775 GCA_041177985.1 Bacteroidota bacterium
TTGCGAGTAAAAGTCCACGATTAGCGAAATGGCTTCCTGGATTCGTCATTCGTTATTTAAAAAGAATTTTACACGAAGAGGAACTCAATGTTTTTTTAAATCGCACGAAAGAAGTTAAAAACATAGATTTTTGCGATGCATCGGCCGAATTCCTGCACATGAAGGTCAAACTAATTGGATTGGAAAATATCCCGAAGGAAGGGCCTGTGATTCTAGTTATGAATCATCCTTTTGGCGGATTGGATGCTTTAGCGCTTGTTTCCGCATTGCGCGGACATCGGGAAGATTTAAAATTTATCGTAAATGATATTTTGATGAATTTGACAAATTTAGCTGACCTTTTTGTTGGTGTGAACAAGCATGGAAAAAATGAAAAATCAACACGGCAGCAAATCATGGAAGTATTCGAATCGCCGCATGCCGTGTGCGTTTTTCCGGCTGGACTCGTAAGTAGAAAATCGCATGGCGTTGTGCGCGATTTAGATTGGAAAAAGACGTTTGTAACCTATGCTAAAAAACTTAACCAACCGATTATCCCAATTTATATCGATGGGAAATTATCGAATTTCTTTTACCGTTTGTCCAACTTCCGAAAATTTCTTGGAATCAAGGCAAACATTGAAATGATTTTCCTTGTTCACGAATTAATCAAATTACGTGGAACAACCGTAACCTTAACCGTCGGAGAAAGTATTCAACCGGAAACCTTGCACACCAAACAATCAGAGAAAGACCTAGCCCAAGAAATTAAAGCGAAAGTTTACGAATTATCGACTAATTCAAACTAATTAACTATGGAAAACACCATTGATCCGATTGATAGAGAAATTTTAAAAGCGGAACTTTCACCAAAATATTTTATTCGAAACACCCGAAAAGGATCCAACGAAATTTATATTATCAACCAACATACGGCGCCAAATGTTTTGCTTGAAATTGGTCGACTGCGCGAAGTAACTTTTCGTGCTTCAGGTGGGGGAACTGGTCAATCGGTGGATTTAGACGAATTTGACACGAGCGATTTCTGCTACGACCAACTGATTGTTTGGTCGCCGGAAGACGAAGAAATTGTTGGTGGTTACCGTTTTATAAAATGTGTGGATGCAATCGATTCGGTTACAGGTGAAATTCACCTTTCCACTATTCACTATTTTGACTTTTCAGATTTATTCATAAAAGAATATCTTCCATATACGATTGAGCTAGGAAGAAGCTGGGTACAACCAAATTTTCAGCCGGCTAATAATCCAAGAAAAGGACTGTTTGCCTTGGATAATATTTGGGATGGTTTGGGCGCATTAACCGTTTTGAATCCTGAAATAAAGTATTTTTTCGGGAAAGTGACAATGTATCCGAATTACAATACACCAAGCCGCGATTTTCTATTGTATTTTATGCACCATTATTTTCCGGATACCGAAAACTTAATGAAACCTTTTCACCCTTTAATTCAAGATTACGATCGAAATTACGTTACTAGTCAACTGGAAGGATTGGATTTCAAAGATGGTTTCAAAGTGTTGAATAGCGCAGTTCGGGATAAAGGCGAATTTATTCCACCTTTGGTAAATATATACATGAGTCTTTCCCCAACCATGAAAACTTTTGGAACGGCAGTTAATCCTGAGTTTGGAAACGTGGAAGAAACTGGCATTTTGGTGACAATCGCAGATATTTACTTAGAAAAGAAGGAAAGACACATGCAATTTTAGTGGTTTTTCAAATCGAAAATTTCCACTGAAATTGTTGAGGACTTTATTTTTCCACTACACACGTAATCGAAACGGTTTTTCCAACCATACAGATGCTAAACGCTTCAGCGTCTTCGTATTTAATGGAGAAGCATTTCCCTTCGACCAAATCCAGTTCAAAATCCGACAAATTCACTGGTTCTAATTTAGCGCCGTCGTTTAATTCAAAAACCCAACCGCAGCCGTCCAATCCGGTCAAGTTACGTAGTTTTACCTCTACGGAATCTGGACACGGGCAATCTTTTTCGCACGAAAACAAAACGGTAAGCGCAATCAAAAAAACAAGAATTCTCATCTCAACTTATAAATTAACAACCAATTGGTGTTTATCAATCATTTTACGCAAATTGATCAAGGCATAACGCATTCTACCGAGTGCAGTATTTATGCTGATATCTTCGGATTCTGCAATATCTTTGAAAGACATATCTTGAAAAATACGCATTTTTAAAATTGCACGTTGTGTTTCCGGTAAATAATCGATTAATTCCACCATTTGCTTTTCCAACTCGTCGTGTGACATAGATTGCTCCATGTTTTTGTCCGTTTGAGAAAGCGTACTGAAAATATTGAAATCATCGTAATTAGAGGAAGATTCAGAAACCATGCGCACTTTAGAAGATTTTCGGAAATGATCAATCACCAAATTGTGCGCAATGCGCATAGCCCATGGAAGAAATTTACCTTCTTCATTGTATGAACCAACTTTTAACGTTTTGATAATTTTCACAAAAGTTTCCTGAAAAACATCGTTTGCCAACTCTTGGTTGCGCAATTTCATGTAAATAAACCGATAGATTTTATCTTTGTGACGCGCTAGTAAAACCTCAAAGGCTTTTTCATTCCCACCAATATATTCTGTGATAAGGTCACGGTCGTCCAACTGCTTCATAGCCATAATTACTCCATTAATAGTTTGTACTTTTTAACTTTTAAGAGTAAATTTATGCTATAGGCAACCGTGTTTTTTAGAGTTAATAATTGCTAAATTACACAATATTCTATATTAACCAAATAAATTAGCCTTTTTTTCTAATTTCATTCGTTTTGAACAAGTCTTTCCCGAAACTGTTTTTATCTTTGAACAGATTGAAATTCCTATGTCCAAACAAAAATTTATTGAAATAAAAGGTGCGCGCGTTCACAACCTAAAAAACTTGGACGTGAAAATTCCCCATGGAAAAATGACAGTTATAACAGGTCTCTCCGGTTCTGGAAAATCGTCTTTAGCATTTGATACGCTTTTTGCGGAAGGACAGCGTCGTTACATTGAAAGTTTGTCATCCTATGCACGCCAATTTCTTGGTAAATTGAATAAACCGGAAACCGATTATATCAAAGGAATTTCACCTGCCATAGCCATTGAACAAAAAGTAATTTCAAATAATCCACGCTCTACTGTTGGCACAACAACCGAAATTTACGACTATTTAAAAATTGCATTCGCACGAATTGGTAAGACGATTTCACCAATTTCCGGAAAAGAAGTAAAAAAACATTCGGTAACGGATGTGGTGAATTATTTGAAATCGCTGGAGGAAGGAACAAAAGCGTTTATTGTAAACCCAATCGTCTACAACATTGATAAATACGGTGCTGCGCGTGCGTTAGACATATTAAAAAAGCAAGGTTTCACCCGGTTATTGTTGGGAAACGAAATGCTGGACTTGGAGGATTGCATAACTGAAACGCCTTCAAATATCGAATCGGCCTTGCTGGTTGTCGATCGAATTGCCTTGCTTTTCACGGAAGAAAATGAAGCGCGCTATGCGGATTCTATTAATTTGGCTTTTGTAGAAGGAAATGGCGATTGTGCTATTATTTTAGCTGAAAATTTCGAGAAAAAACCCTTTTCGAACCGTTTTGAATTGGATGGAATGGAATTTCAAGAACCAAACGAACATTTTTTCACATTCAATAATCCATTTGGTGCGTGTAAAACGTGTGAAGGGTACGGACAAGTCATTGGAATTGATCCAAACCTTGTTTTTCCAAACAAAAATCTCAGTGTATTTGAAGGAGCAATTGCGGCGTGGAAAGGCGAATCGATGGGAGAATATTTAAATGAACTCATTTACAACGCCAAGAAATTTGATTTCCCCATTCACCGACCAATAAGTGAATTAACAGCTAAAGAATACGATTTATTGTGGACAGGAAACAAACATTTTACCGGATTAAATGCATTTTTTAAATTTGTAGAAAGTCAAACCTATAAAATCCAATACCGCGTTATGCTTTCGCGCTACAGAGGAAAAACTGCCTGTAACGATTGTAAAGGAACACGCTTGCGTAAAGACGCAAATTATGTGAAAATTGCCAACCATTCCATAACAGAAATTGTACTTATGCCGATAGAGGAAAGCCATACATTTTTCTCTGAATTGCAATTAGATGCTTATGACCAGCAGGTTTCAAAAAGAATTTTACCGGAAATCACAAGTCGTTTGAGCTTTTTGAAAGATGTAGGTTTGGGTTATTTAACCTTGAACAGGCAATCCAATTCGTTATCTGGTGGCGAATCGCAGCGGATAAATTTGGCAACGTCCATGGGAAGTAGTTTGGTTGGTTCCATGTATATTTTGGATGAACCTTCCATTGGTTTGCATCCGAAAGACACAAAAAGATTGATAAAAGTGCTTCACGATTTACGCGATTTAGGAAACACGGTAATCGTTGTCGAACACGAAGAGGAAATGATGCTTGCTGCCGATGAAATAATTGACATTGGTCCCATGGCAGGAATGTATGGTGGTGAGCTCGTTTTTCAGGGAAAACATTCAGAATTGATGCGTGCGAAAAACAGTTTGACAGCCGATTATTTAACTGGAAGAAAAGTTATTCCCGTTCCAAAAAAACGGCGAACGTCTTTAAATCAACTGCATATTTCTGGCGCGCGACAATACAATTTAAAAAATATTGAAGTTTCCATTCCGCTGAATAGCCTTGTGTGTATCACAGGAGTTAGCGGTTCGGGAAAATCAACTTTAATTAAGGAAATTGTTTATCCAGCTGTAAAGAAGG
>JBEDAD010000060.1:0-7128 GCA_041177985.1 Bacteroidota bacterium
TTTTGATGCAGATGCTTTAGAAGGATGGGATGCGCTATCAACTGCAGGGTATTCCATGAAAAAACTAGATAAAAAATTCTTACCAAAAAACTATTTTGCAATCTGGGGAATTGCATTGGTAATTGGACTTTTTATAAGCGGAATCTATTTTGTTTACCAAGCAACCGGAAGTGCAACTGAAAAACAAAATTCTCAAATTTCTAAAAACAGTCAAATTAAGGTAGAGAAAACAGATTTAGTAATCCCAACTAATATTCAAGTTTTAGTAGAATTACCAAAAAAGGAACAAATCGTTGCAAAAACTATTATCCAAGATTTTAACCAACAAAAAAGTACCCAAAGTAACTATAGTGAACAATCGAATTCTATTGAAATAGATCCTTTGCTAATTTCCAAAATAGAAATTAAGGACAATGTGCCCGCCGCCATCGCTAAAGAAAGATTTCAAGGAAAGGAAATATACTTACATGATATGAAACTTTTAGATTATCGAGCCTATCGTTCGAAACCAAAAATCGCTTCCAAGCAAATGATTTTAACTGGAACACCTGCAAATATTGGTGAAACTTCGGATATTACAGAAACCTCGGAATGGAAAGATATTGACATACCTTATATAGACTATCTAAATAAAACCATGGAGCTATTTTCAAAAGGAAATAACAAGAAGGCTCTCACTCGGTTTCAGCTCATTTTAGAAACGTATCCGGATGATGTAAATGCAAACTTTTATGCTGGTTTATGCTATTACAATTTAAAGGAATATTTAAGCGCAATTCTTTCGCTTGAAAAATGCCTTGATTCGAAATTTATAAACTTCAAGGAAGAGTCGGAATGGTATATTGTAAAGAGTTACCTCGCAAATAACGAAAAATCAAAGGCCATTGAATTATTACAAAATATTATAAGCAATAATGGATACTATAGTATTCAGGCAAAAAAAATGATTTCAAGCTTGTAGGTTAACCTTGTTTTTTGGATGATTTTCTACTGAAAAATTCATTCACAATTGCCATAATTGAAACGGAGATTACTCCGCTAAGAAAAGAGGAAAGAATGTAATCCTCACTTTTAAAAAAGAATATATTCAGTAGAATCAACGTTATTGACCCTACTAAAAAGGTAATCACAAAAAACTTCATATTAGGATAACACTTAGTCTTAGTTAAAAAAATGCGTTCCTTCTTTCACCTTTCTTCTCAAAAGTGGATTTGGGCGGTAGCGATCTTCCCCATATTCGTAAAATAACTCTTCCAATTGAAGCAATATTCTATTTAAGCCAATTTCATCTGCCCATTTGAGCAATCCTTTAGGATAATTAACACCGTTTGTCATTGCTAAATCAACATCTTCCTTTGAAGCAATTTGCAAGAAAACTGCATCAATCGCTTCATTTATTAGCATTGCTAAAATTCGATTAAAGATTTTTTGACCTAATTCCTGGTTTTCAATTGGTTTCGGTAGAACCGTATTTTCGGAATACGAATAAAAACCTCTTCCAGATTTACGACCATAGAACCCTGCTTCCATGTGGCGTTTTTGGGTAAAGGACGGCTTAAATCTCGGATCAAAATAGAATGCTGCGAAAACGGATTCTGTTACGGTATAATTTACGTCGTTGCCAATATAATCCATTAAAGTGAACGGGCCCATGCGAAATCCGCCAATTTGTGTCATCGCCCAATCAATTGTTGCGAAGTCAGCTATCCCTTCCTCGTATATTTTTAGTGCTTCACCGTAAAATGGTCGCGCCACCCGATTTACTATAAATCCAGGCGTATCTTTACAAAGCACGCCAACTTTTTTCCAAGATTTGATCAATTCTTTTGTGAAATCGAGCGTTGCTTCAGCTGTTTGAACTGCCGGAATGATCTCAACCAATGGCATTAATGGCGCTGGATTAAAGAAATGAATTCCAATCACGCGGGATGGATTAGTCAATACCGAACCAATAGAAGCGATGGAAAGGGAAGAAGTATTGCTGGCTAAAACACATTCATTGGATACAATCTTTTCTAAATCGGCGAATACTTTGTGTTTTACATCCAACTTCTCGACAATTGCTTCAATTACCAATTTTGCAAATTTGAAATCGTGAATATCCGTTGAATAGGAAATTCTTCCCTGTATATTAATCTTTTCATCCTCCGTTAACGTTCCTTTCTCCACTAATCGAGACAATACTTTATCCAAAGAAATCTCTGCCTTTGTTAGCATTTCTTGACTTTGATCCACCAAAACAACTTCACATCCATTTTGCGCTGCAACTTGTGCAATTCCTGCGCCCATTGTTCCGGCTCCCAATATCCCAATTTCCATCTTTATTTCTTTTAATCTATTCGTTCGTGTATGTAAACCCTTATTCAGATTGTAAAATCATTCTACGTATTATTTCCCCTTAAATTCAGGTTTTCTCTTTTCTAAAAAAGCATTCACTCCTTCTCTAAAATCATAGGTCTGCCCAGCTTCTGTTTGCAATTCTTCTTCCAATGCCAATTGTTGTGTTAGCGTATTGTTGAAACTTGCATTTACAGCTTTTTTCGTTAAACCCAAACCTTTTGTCGGCAAAGCGGCAATTGTTTCAGAAAAGGATTTCACTTCCGCTTCAAAAGCATCATCCTCCACCGCTTTATAAATCATATTCATTGCATCTGCTTGTTCCGCAGAAATTTTATCTCCAGTCATCATTAATGCCAATGCCTTTTGGGAACCTACAATTCGCGGTAAAAAGAACGTTCCTCCAGAATCTGGAATCAATCCAATTTTCGAAAAGGCTTGAATAAAACTAGCACTTTTCTTCGCAATTGTAATGTCGCATGCCAAAGCAATATTTGCTCCCGCTCCCGCTGCCACACCATTTACTGCTGCAATAATCGGTTTTTCTATTGCACGAATGCGTTCGATAATTGGATTGTAGTGGTCTTTCACAATCGATTGTAAAGCCGGTCCTTCTGGATCCATTGCTTCTGCCAAATCTTGGCCTGCACAAAACGCTTTTCCTTCTCCTGTGATAACAATCGCTCTCACTTCTTCATTCAATTCCGCAAAATCTAATGCTTTTTGGAGAGAAAATGCCATCGCTTGGTTAAAAGAATTATAGACGGATGGGCGGTTTAATTTGAGTTCACAAACGCCATTTAATATGGTAATAATTATTTCCATGTGTGTAATTTAGGTTACGAAGATAAAAACCAAAAATGTAAATCAATAAAAATTAGCCAAAGACTTTATATTAAATGATAAACGTCCTTCACGTTTTCAAATCTTTTGATGATATCTTCCCGTAATGATAAAGGAGTAATGATTTCAATTTCGCTGCCATAGGATAATATTGTTCGAATAAATTCCTCTGAAATCAAAATGTTTAATTCAAATGTTGTTCGATTCTTCCCTTCTTTCACCCTTCTTTGCGAAATATGAAAAGGCTGCGATTCAATGTATTTTGCCGCTACATTTACCGCTTTAAAAACGATAACTTCAGGCGTTTTTTTATCGTCTGACGTAATTCCAATGGCATGTTTAAAATAATTCTCCGGATTAAAATCAGCTGGTTTTTGAGCGCTCTCGCTCGTAACAACCAAATCAGACATGCGATCCAGCGCGTAAGTCATGATATTGTTCTTCGATTGGTCAAATGAGATTAAATACCAACGGTTTCTATATTCTTTCAGTAAAAGTGGAATTACCGAGCGGTTTTTTGATTTACCTGTAATAAAACTCGCGTATTCAAAATGTACAATAATACTATTTCTTATTGCTTCAAGCAAATCTGGTAAAAATTGATTTCCGCCTGAAGAAACGGCGACTTCAAATTGCACAAAATGGTTTAAGTCCTTGTCATTTGGATTCGAAGAAATGGACACGCGGTTTACAATTTTATCAATCGCATTTCCAAATTGTTTGAACATCTCCACATCTCGAAATTGCATCAATGTATTTGCGGCGAATTTTATTGCACTTAAATCCTCTTCCGTTAATGGAACATCGTTAATTGTAAATTCTGGATCCGTATAATAATAGCCGGCATGTCTCTTGCTGTATTTTATTGGCGCATCGTGTTCCATTTTCATGGCGAACATATCTTTCTCAATCGTAGAATCGCAAATATTTGCTCCATCCGTTGATCCAAAGAGCGCTTCTTCGCATGCCTCCCGAAGTTCTTGTTTCGATGGATATTGTTTGTATTTATTGCGAATACAGCGATCTATGATTCGAAATCGAATGAGTGCGTTTTTTATGTGGGGCATAGCAACTTGTTAATTATTGGGAACTTAATTCTGAAATCCAAATAAATGGTGCTGTTTTATGGCAGTAACTACTTCTGCTGGAACATCTTCTTCCCAACTTGCAACGTGCGATTTAATTTTGGACAAAACATCATCTGACATGATATGTAAAAGTCGTGAATTATATCCTTCGATTGGTTCCATCTTGTTGTTATCCTTTAAATACGTCAACAAACCATTTAAGTGATTCGGAATACTGAAATTTTGCAAGTTATACATATCGCCATTATCCACATTAATCGCCGGATAAACAAGTAATTTTACATTGTGCCCAAAACCTCTTCCAAACGCTTCCAATAAACCTCCTGGAAGATTTTCGTAATACCTTTCATCAAAAATTGTCTGCAAATTATATACCCCAACGATTACTCCCATCCGCTTGTTTTTGGCAATTGAAGCTAAATAATCGACCATTTTATAATGCTTCAAATAGTTGGAAATCATCACGATATACCCTAAAGAACTTAATATTTCCGCCCGATCCACAAAATCTTTATCAGAAATTTTACCGTCTGCAGTAAGATCTTTCAGCGTCAATTCAAAAACAACACACAATTGATCTTCCGTAACTTCCGCATCCATTAGGAATTGCTTCTTACCCGTCTCAATCATGTCAATGTGAACATTAGTTACGGGCCTGAATCGTCCGCGCATCAACAAGATGTTTTTCTTGTAAAGTGCCTCAGCAGGCTGCAAAACATTTCCGGTTAAGCCGAACATAGTTGCGTCTGTGATTCCTCTTTTTACCAAATTCAAAGCAATAATTCGATTGTCTACATTTTCAAAGTCTGGACCTGAAACCCGCATCATATCTATTTCCATGCGATCTCTAGGAAGACGATGCACGAGACTCGTCATGAATTCAGTAAGATCATGGTGGTGAAAATAACATGCGTGAATCAAATTAACACCTAATATTCCCAATGCTTCTTGTTGCCCTTTGTGGCTATTGTCGTGCATTTTAATATGTAGAATAACGTCATTTGGCTTCTCTTCCAGATTCAATTGGAATCGAATTCCAACCCAACCATGCCCTTGATTTGACTTATGGTAATTTAAAGATTCAACCGTATTCGAAAAAGCAAAAAATCTACTTTCTTTATATTTTTCGGGTAATCTAAATTTCAATGTTTCATATTCTGTTGTAAGCATCGTGAGTAAACGTTCCTCACAAACGTAGCGGAATGTTTCGCCGTACATGGAATCGGAAACTTTCATGTCATACGCCGACTGCGTGTATGCTATTGTCCCAGAACTTGCTCCAGCCTTGAAAAAATTTGCAGCAACCTCTTGCCCAGCACCAATTTCGGCAAAACAGCCATAGATATCGGAAGTTAAATTAAGTTTAAGGGCTTTTTCTTCGGTGGTTAATCTTCTTTCGTCAATCATATTTTTTGTGTGGGGATTATTTTTTTCCTTTCGGAGAGAATCATTTGGGCTCCTGAAAATTAGGATTATTTATAAAACTATAATCGGTGAGTGTTTCTAGAAATTTCTTTAATAGCGCCTTCTCCTGCGCATCCAATTGCACGCCACCTTGAAAAGCATATTCTATCAAGGGATCAATTGTCGAACTTTGTTGGATGCCACTGGAATAATGTTCAATTACTTCGTCTAAAGTGCCTAATCTTCCGTCGTGCATATATGGCCCAGTTAACGCAATATTCCGCAAAGTTGGTACTTTAAATTTACCATTATCGTTGCTGTTTCCCGTAACTAATCCTCTTCCCAAATCATTGAATAATGCATCCAATCCGTTGTTGCTAAATTTTTTCACTTGCATTAAAGGTCCGTTGTGGCAATGGAAACAGTCCGCACCATTTAAACTTTTGAACAAATCATAACCTGCCCATTCTTCTGGGGAAACGGACATTAAAACAGCTTGCTCATTCGCTGGTATTGCTAAACTATTTTCATATTTATACATTACATCGTATTTCGAAGATCCCGAAATCATGGTTCGTAAGAATTGAGCTATGGCTTTAGAAACCTTGGTTGAATCGATACCTTCTTCGCCAAATGCTTTGAAAAACATATTGCGGTAATTAACATCGGAATTCAACTTAGAAGTTGCATCTTTCCAGGACTGGTGCATTTCAATCGGATTTGGAATTGGCTCTAGAATTTGCTCTTCCAACGATTTTGCTCTTCCGTCCCAGAAAAAAAAGCTCTGCCAACCAAGATTGATGAGCGCCATTGAATTTCTATTTCCCTCAATACCATCGATTCCAACGGAATATTTTTTTGGATCGGTGAATGCATTTTCAGCTGAATGACAGGAAGCACATGAAATAGTATTGTCGCCACTTAATTTTTTCTCGTAAAATAATTTCCTTCCTAACGCAACGCCTTCAACGGTCATCGGGTTATCAGCAGGAATAAGCATATCGGGGAAATGGGAAGGAATCTCCAAAACATAGGGAGAAGGAGAATAATTTACCTTGTCTTTTCTACACGATAAAAAAACAGTTAGCCCGATAAAAAACAACAATAAATACTTCATTAATAACTACTTATAGCGGATTTAAAATTCTCAATCACTTTTTGACTTAACGTCTCCTGACCCGATGCAGAATGTGAAATATGTTCCGTTTTGAGATCTATCGTTTGACCATTGTTTTGCAAAAACTTTTGCATATCGAGTTTCAAAGGAAAAACATGTTTATTTGGCGCAACGGAAATCCAATTGATGTTTGTAAAAGAAAGAGGTTGAATCAAATTATCCCCACCAATGTGAAAAACTACAAAATGATTGAAATTTGCTATCCCATCATTTAAAGTATCAACTTTTGCCTCCACTTTCATAAAGATATATCCTGGATTCCAATCCCAATGCATATCA
>JBEDAD010000061.1:0-4302 GCA_041177985.1 Bacteroidota bacterium
CCTCCTGAAGCGGCTTGCGAAGTGTTAAATTCCGCATACGCACTTTCAATTTGAAAAACCTGATTTTCCATCGTTGCAGCCATCGGAGAATCGTTGTAACGCTTTTTATACGCCGCAGCAACAACTCTTAGAACGTCCAAATTTTCCGGATCCCAATCCTTGAATCCCATTGTTGGTGTAACGGAGGTAGATAATACAATATTAAACGGATTAGCAGGTGCAGCAAGCATTTGTTCTTTTGCAAATGCATCCAACGGTTTTCTAATTTCCATGTATCTTGCCATCAGCGTTTCTTCACTGACTTTTCCTTCCATTTCACTCAATTGCATTTGACCTGCTAAGAAAACAGTGAAATAATCCAAGTATTTGTTCAATACAGTTGACCATTCTGTCCCGCTAACGTTTGGTTTACTTGAAAAATCTGCAAAAGAAGTTTTCAGTTTTACCTTATCTTTTGGAACAAGTGTCATTGGGATAATTTTATCTTTTGCTTCGCCGAGGCGCAATTGGTAAATTCCCATTCCTGGGATATTTCCTACAAGATTAAACTTTCCATTCATTCCAACCTTCGTTTCTGCAACAGCGATAGAACCTTGCTGGCTCAGTGCTTCCAGAAATAAAGTAGAATTTTCTGCTCCTTTAATTTCTCCGGAAATAGAAAAGTTAGCTTCTTTTTCCTCAATTGTTTCATTTTCCGAGGAAGATCCGCAAGAAAAGAGAAAGAAAATCAACGTTAAAAAGGCAAAATATCTCATAGCTTAGATTCTAATGTTTTACGCATTAATGCATTTGCAGCTTTTGGATCCGCTTTTCCTTTTGAAATTTTCATCAATTGTCCCATAAGGAAACCGACTAACTGTGTTTCACCATTTCTGTACCGTTCAATTTCAGCTGGATGTTGTAGAATTACTTCGTGAATAAATCCTAAAATTGCATCTTCGTTGGAATCTTGCATCAAATTCATGCTTTCCGCTATTTCAAGTGGTGAAGCAGTGTTGTTTTTCAGCATGGCCGGAAAAACTTTTTGCGAAGCAACAGAATTGGAGATTTTTCCTTCGTCAATCAGTTGGATCAACGCTGCAATTTTCTCTCCATTTAACGGAAATTCATCTATTTCAACGCCAAATTCGTTCAAATAAGACTTGATATCACCCATCAGCCAATTCGCTGCAGACTTGTAGTTTTTTGTATGTGTAATCAATTCCTCGTAATACAAAGCAATAGATTTGGCATCTGTTAAAAGGAAAGCATCGTATTCAGAAAGGCCAAATTCCTTTACGTACTTGTAAAATAATTCGCGCGGTAGAGCAGGCATTTCCGCTTTAATAGCCGAAATTTGTTTCTCGTCCATCACCAATGGAAGTAAATCCGGCTCTGGAAAATAACGGTAATCGTTAGCAGCTTCCTTTGAACGCATGGAAATTGTACTTCCTTTCAACGCATCAAAAGAGCGCGTTTCTTGCGAAATTACCGCACCTTTTTCAACTTCTTCAATTTGGCGGATGATTTCAAATTCGATAGCGCGTTGTACATTCCGAATCGAGTTCATGTTTTTAACTTCCACTTTCGTTCCAAATTCAGGCGCACCTTTCAAACGAACAGAAATATTTGCATCGCAGCGCATTGAACCTTCTTCCATGTTTCCGTCACAAATATCCAAGTAACGAACTAATTTCCGCACTTCTGAAACATAGTTATACGCTTCTTGGGAAGAACGCATATCTGGTTCTGAAACAATTTCCAACAGCGGAACACCAGCACGGTTTAAATCGACTAATGTATCGTATAAATCTACATCGTGGATACTTTTTCCTGCATCTTCTTCCATGTGGATGCGCGTAATTCCAATTTCCTTATCCGTTCCATCTTCCAGTTTGATAAGAATTGATCCACCAGTGCAAATTGGCGTTTTATCTTGTGTAATCTGGTAGCCTTTCGGTAGATCGGGATAAAAATAATTTTTTCGAGCAAAATATTGTTCCCGCGCAATTTCACTGCCACAAGCCAAACCAAGTTTAATGGCAAATTCGATTGTCTTCTTGTTCATCTTTGGCAACGTTCCCGGGTGACCGAGCGTAATTGCGCTGATGTTAGAGTTTGGATGTGCTCCAAATTCATTAATATCGTTCGAATACGCTTTGGATTTGGTGAGCATTTGAGCATGCACCTCTAACCCAATAACGACTTCGTATTTATTTCTAATTGCTTCTTCCATCTTTTAGATTCGAGAAATTAATTCACGCATGATTAACGTCATTTTTGGTTCTTGTCTGCTCGCCACTTCAATCACATCCTGAACACTCACTTTTTGTATTTTACCTGGAACACCAAGATCGGTGATAATTGAAATTGCAAAACACGGAATTTCCATGTGTCGCGCTACGATTACTTCTGGAACGGTAGACATTCCAACAGCATCCGCTCCAATTGCTCTAACGTAGCCGTATTCAGCAGGAGTTTCCAAAGTCGGACCTGTTAAACCAGCATACGTTCCAACCGAAACTTTGATATTATTTTCCGCTGCTATTGTTTGCGCCAACGCAATCATTGTAGGATCATACGGTTCACTCATATCTGGAAAGCGAGGTCCCAATTCGTCAATGTTTTTACCAATTAGCGGATGCGCGGGGAAGAGGTTGATGTGGTCATTTTGAATCATGATTTCACCAACTGAAAAATCCGGATTTACGCCGCCGGAAGCGTTAGAAACAAATAATCGTTCGATTCCAAGAAGTTTCATTACCCGAACGGGAAAAGTAACTTGCTGCATGTTATACCCTTCATAGAAATGAAAACGACCTTGCATGGCAACCACTTTTTTACCGCCTAATTCACCGAAAATCAATTTTCCCGAGTGACTTTCTACCGTTGAAACAGTGAAATTAGGTATTTCTGTATAAGAAATCTCGTCAATTACGTTGATTTCCTTCACCAAACCACCCAACCCGGTACCTAAAATTATACCAACCGTTGGTTCAACTTTTGTTCTTCCTTTTATAAAAGCTACAGATTCTTTAAATTGTGTTAACATAGTGATATATAGTTTCTTTAAATTGTTTTTCATTTTCTAGTTCAACGCTTATCGTTTGGTAATACCAAGGATAAGCATTGAATTTTTCAGTCGTACCAAAATCCTTTAAACGCATGTAATCTTTTTCCGTCGTTAGAATAATTGCATTGCTGTATGCAAAAGTATCAAATTTTTGGTGAATTTGTTCAATTTCTTCCATACTAAAGGAATGATGGTCCTTATATTTAAGGTGTTCGACAGTATACTTTTCTAACAATTTCTCCACCAATCCATTTGGATTTGCAATTCCGGTAACCAATAAGATATGCGTTGGATTACGAACGGTTTTCCCAAAGGATTGAAACGGCGCATAACTGATGCTCGAGAAAAATAGTACTTCTGGATTTACCTTAAGTGATTTTGTTAGGTTACTTTTTTGAGCTTCGGAGAGATTTGGCGGACATTTTGTGACGATAAAAATATCTGCACGGTTTTTACCAGATTTAAATTCCCGCAAATTTCCCGCCGGTAAAACCAAGTCTTTCGAAAAGAGCAGATGGAATTCCGTTAACAAAATATTCAAACCAGCTTTTACTCTTCGGTGCTGAAAGGCATCGTCTAGAATAATTAATCGATTAGTTGGGAAAAGCTGCTCAATTTTTTGAGCTCCAATTTTCCTGTTCTCACAGACCGCAACATGAACGGAATCGCCAAAGTAATGCTTGTAGAAAAGCGGTTCGTCACCAGCTTCCGCAGCAGTATTTTCTTTGGAAATCAATAAAAAACCGCTTGTTTTTCTGCCGTATCCGCGACTGAGAATTGCCGTTTCCATTTTTCCGGAAAGCAACGCCGTTAAATAGGCAACATGTGGCGTTTTTCCTGTTCCTCCGGTACTTAAATTACCAACGCAAATGGATTTATTTGGCAGAACATAGGACGAAAAAATTCCAAGATCAAACAGCTTATTTCTAAGATAGGTAACACTACCATAAATTAGCGAAAACGGCCATAAGAGCGTGCGAATTTTTTGCATGTTTCAAAGATATTGAAATTGCTTTAATTTCAATCGAAAATTCGAAGAATAAAATAAATTGAACTAATTAGCTTGCAGAATAATCTGAAAAGCTCTGATCATCTGCAAAATAGAAAATTCTAACCTGCGCTGTATCCGTTAAGAAATCAATTTTTCCTATTTCAAATCGGTTGATAGCAATTCCAGTTCTTTTTTCAATGTCTGCTTTCATGGTATCGTATTTTTCAGGCACAATCAAGTCAATGCGCTCGTAATTGAT
>JBEDAD010000062.1:0-3066 GCA_041177985.1 Bacteroidota bacterium
GTCGTGCTTTTATCGCGCTTTCCTTTTCCATTGGAAAAAGGAGATAAACTGCGTGCTTACTACCAGATAAAAGAACTTTCGGCGGATTTCTCGATTTTTCTAATTGCAATTTCCGATACGATAGTGGATGCTTCTTCGATCGAAAAACTGGAAAAATTCTGCACGGAAATTCATGTTGTAAAACTGACTAAATGGTCAATCATTGCAAACCTACTTTCAGGAATTTTCACTTCTACCCCATTTCAAATCCATTACTTTTATTCGCTTCGTGGGAAATGGAAAATAGAACAATTACTGCAAAAAATTAAGCCCGATCATATCTATTGTCAGCTCATACGAACCGCTGAATACGTGAAAAATTACCATTTATGTCCAAAAACCTTGGATTATATGGATGCTTTTTCCAAAGGAATGGAACGGAGAATTGAAAAATCGCCGTGGTATTTAAAATGGCTCTTCGTTCTTGAAACCAAGCGTTTGAAGATGTATGAGCGAACTATTTTCGACTATTTTGAACACAAAACGATCATTTCAGCGCAAGACCGCGAGTTTATAAGCCATCCCGAAAAAACAAAAATAACGTGTGTCCCAAATGGAATTGACGCTTCTTTTTTTGAAGCACCACAACTTGAACAAACTTTCGATCTTGTATTTATCGGTAATTTAAATTACGCACCAAATGTGGAAGCCGTAGCCTTTATTTCCAACGAAATTCTTTCCGCGTCTTCCACCTTGACGTGCCTTGTTTCCGGCGCCAATCCGCATGCAAGCGTGCAACGAATTTGTAAAAACAATCCGCAGATTACCTTGCAAGGTTGGGTGGAAGACATTCGATTTGCTTACCGACGCGGAAAAATATGTATTGCGCCAATGTTTATTGGGACTGGCATGCAAAACAAATTATTGGAAGCAATGGCTTTAGGAATTCCTTGCGTAACAACCGATTTAGCAAACAATGGTATCCATGCGGTAGATCAAGAATCGGTATTGGTTGCAAACACAAAAGAGGAGTTTATTTTAGCGATTAGTTCCTTGCTGGAAAATCCCGAATTATATGCCAAAATCGCAAGCAACGGAAAAGCATTTGTGCAAAAGAATTACAGTTGGAAAAACGCCAACGCGTCCCTGAAAAATTTACTTCTAGCGCAGGAAAAGATTTAAAAAGGAAATGCCCATAAATAAACAAAATATAGGATTTTTACGTTAATTTTGCAGCACGAAAAAAGTAGAATGGAAATTACAATAAATACGATATCGGAAGCGATTGAAGAAATTAGACAAGGACGAGTAGTTATTGTTGTGGATGATGAAGATAGAGAGAACGAAGGTGATTTCCTTACTGCTGCTCGAAATGTTACGCCAGAAATAATAAATTTCATGGCAACCCACGGACGCGGATTAATTTGTGCGCCAATCGTGGAAGACCGCTGCGATGAACTTGGTTTGGACTTAATGGTGCGTTCCAATTCTGCTGCTTACGAAACACCATTTACCGTTTCTGTAGATTTAATTGGGCACGGTTGTACAACCGGAATTTCTGCAAGCGATCGCGCAAAAACAATTTTAGCCTTAATTAATCCAGAAACAAATCCGGAGGAATTAGGGAAACCTGGACATATTTTCCCGTTGCGCGCAAAAAAAGGTGGCGTATTAAGAAGAGCAGGACATACCGAAGCTGCAACAGATCTTTCCAGATTGGCAGGTTTTGAAGCAGCTGGTGTAATCGTAGAAATCCTAAACGAAGACGGTTCAATGGCGCGCATGCCGCAACTTCTGGAAATTGCTAAAAAATTCAACTTAAAAATAATTACGATTAAGGATTTGATTGAATACCGAATCAAAAATGAATCCCTTATCGAACGCGTGGTGGATGTAAAAATGCCCACAACGTATGGTGATTTTCAATTATTCGCTTTCAAAGAAATCAATACTGATCAAGAACACTTGGCGCTGGTAAAAGGAACGTGGGAAAAAGACGAAGCGGTTTTAGTCCGTGTGCATTCTTCCTGCATAACTGGAGATATCTTCGGTTCGTGTCGCTGCGATTGTGGTCCGCAACTCCACAAAGCTATGGAAATGATTGAAGCGGAAGGAAAAGGTGTAATTATCTACATGAACCAAGAAGGACGCGGAATCGGTTTAATGAATAAACTAAAGGCCTACAAATTACAGGAGGAAGGATACGATACCTTGGAAGCAAATATCAAACTTGGTTTCAAAGGCGACGAGCGCGATTATGGAATTGGCGCACAAATGATTCGTAATCTAGGTGTTACCAAAATGCGCCTGATGTCGAATAATCCAACAAAAAGAACGGGTTTAACAGGATATGGATTGGAAATCGTTGAAAATGTTCCCTTGGAAATAGAGAGTAATATTCACAATGAATTGTACCTTCAAACCAAACGCGACAAAATGGGACATATCCTCAAAATGGACGATACTTCGGAGAAAAAGTAAAGATGTTAACCGCAAAAGGAATAGTAAAATCGTATGATTCCCTTCAGATTTTGAAAGGAATAGATCTGGAAGTTGCAGAAGGCGAAATTGTCTCCATTGTTGGCTCATCTGGAGCGGGAAAAACGACACTTTTACAAATTCTCGGAACGCTAGACCGTCCGGATAAAGGCATTATTCAGGTAAACGGAATTGACCCATTTTCGCTTTCCGCCAAAAAACTTTCTGCTTTTCGCAACCAATCCATTGGATTCATCTTTCAATCGCACCAACTGTTGCCAGAATTTTCAGCATTAGAAAACATTGCACTTCCGTCTCTTATCAAAGGAGAATCAATGGAATTTGCAAAAAAAGAAGGACTTCGTTTATTAGATATGGTTGGCTTGAGTGAACGAGCGGAGCATAAACCAAATGAACTTTCAGGCGGTGAACAGCAACGCGTTGCCGTTTGTCGTGCTTTGATCAATCACCCAAAGGTTATTTTTGCTGACGAACCATCGGGAAATCTCGATTCCCATAATTCGGAGGAACTGCATAAATTATTCTTTCACCTTCGCGACGAATTTAAGCAAACGTTTGTTATTGTTACGCACAATGAATCGCTGGCAA
>JBEDAD010000063.1:0-6452 GCA_041177985.1 Bacteroidota bacterium
ATATTCCCATTGCTTGACCGCGTTTATCCGCCGGTAAAATATCCGTTACCAAAGCCGTTGCACCAGTAGGTAAAAAACCTGCGCTGAAGCCATGCAGAAATCGCAAGGCAAGAAAAAACCAGATGGAAAAGGATAAAGGATATAGCAGAGAGACAATGAAACACACAAAAATTCCGATATTCATTACTTTTTTTCTGCCAATTGTATCGGATAATTTTCCGGAAAATGGCCTTGAAATTGCTGCTGAGATGGTGAAAAGTGTTATAATCCAACCTTTGTATTCTTTTCCTCCTAAATCGGTGATAAACTGATTTAATTCCGGTAAAATGAGATTGAAACTCATCATGAAAAGAAACATTGCAAAGGAAAGAATCCAGAAATTACGGCTATATTTTCTAATCATGCCACAAAAGTACTCCTAAAGCCCAATGTAAAACCAATCCGACGCTATTTTATTTTTATTTTCGAATTACAAAACAAATTAGTAGTTTAATGAGTTTAAGTTGAGAGGAACTAATCGGAAGTTTAATAAATTGGATTTTGTAGTTTTAACAGCCCTAAATTAGACTTGGTTTTAAATAAATTAGATAAGAAAGTATGGTAAAAGAAGCAACATTTGGAGCTGGATGTTTTTGGTGTATCGAAGCGTGTTATTCGCAAATGAATGGCGTAATAGATGTTTTTCCTGGATATTCAGGAGGAATGGATGAAAATCCGACATACCAAAGTGTGTGTGGCGGGAATACGGGTCACGCGGAAGTTGCGCGCGTAATTTTTGACGACGAACAAATCTCATTTGACGAATTGCTGGAGGTATTTTGGTTTGTGCACGATCCAACGCAGTTAAACAGACAAGGCAACGATATTGGTTCACAATACCGCTCGGTGGTATTTTACCACGACGACGAACAAAAACGAATTTCTGAAGCATACAAAGCACGTTTAAGCGAAGAAAAAGTTTGGGATAATCCAATTGTAACGGAAATTTCTCCTCTATCGAATTTTTTCAAAGCGGAGGCTTACCACAAAGATTACTTTGAAAGGAATCCGGAAAACATGTATTGTCAGGCGGTCGTGCGACCAAAAGTAGAAAAGTTTAAAAAAGTTTTTGCTGAAAAGCTTAAATAGGAAAATAATACCACAAAAAATAAGAACAAAAAAAAAGTCCGCGATAAACGAACTTTTTTTTGAATTATAAAATTTTATAGTTCTTCTAAAACTGGATCTTTCGAAGATTTAGCTTCTTTTTTATCTGCTTTATTTGCCTCTTTTTTAGCTTCTAGTTCTTCAAATTTCTTAATTTGCTCTTCTGTTAGTACCGTTTTAATCATCATCTTTCTTGCTTCATTGTTTGATTGCAAAGAACTGATTTTTACATCTTCCGGAATATTTGGATTGTTTCTAAGGGATTCATTCTTTAGCGCTATTCCAAGATTAAATTCTGCAATTTTCGTGCGTTGATCAGCATTTAAACCCAATACGTTAGTTAATCTTTCTGTGTGCAATTCAGCACGTTGTTCTGGCGTTTTTTTACTTTTTTCTTGTGCCGAAGCAGCAGTTATTCCCGCAAACAATGCAATCCCCACCAATAATACTTTTAACATTTTCATACGCTTAATTTAATTTTTTAAGTTCTTTCCTATCAGACGTTTTAATTCACTATCCGTTGCTAAAGTAAGATAAATCAGCCTTTTTTTCAGCATCTTTAAAATTTTTAACCTAATTTTTCATTAATTTTTTAAAAATGTCGCTTCGATTTATTGGTTTCCTTGTCCTTTTTTTGTTCTGTTTTTCCAGTTGTAGTGAACTTAATGTACTGCTCATTCAGGACGATATAGTCAATTTAAACAGACAAAAGCTAACGGAACTTCCCACCGAATTATATGATAGAAAAGAAATAAGAGTTTTGCACCTTTATGGAAATCAATTGGATTCTATTTCGTATCGCATCGGGGAGCTGCAACTTTTGGAAGAATTGTATATTGGAAAAAACAATTTAACAGCTCTACCAAAGGAAATCGGGCTACTTGAGAATTTGAGAATTCTTTCTGTTCAATACAACGAAATTTCGGAACTACCGGCAGAAATAGGCCAGTTGAAAAATTTGGAGCAACTAATTTTAAATCAAAATGCCTTACGCGCATTGCCAAAGGAAATTGGCCAGTTGCAAAAATTAGAAATGCTGCAAGTGAAAATGAATTGGTTGGATAGTTTGCCCGTGACTCTTGGAGAATGTAAACAGCTGAAGTTTGTTCACTTAAACCGAAATAATCTGAGGGAATTACCAGAGAGCATGGGGAAAATCGTCGGTTTAAAAGAAATTTATTTAGCAGGAGCGGGGCAATTGGTTACAATACCTGAATCTTTTTGCGAACTGCGAATGCTGGAAATTTTAGAAATTGATTTCCAAACAGTGATCCCAAGTTGCTTGGCAGTGAAACAAACCAATCGCCTGCAAATTATTCAACACTAAAAGGCAGGGCAAAATAGCAACTGAAAAAATTAATCTTCGCTTTGAATTAAAACAAAGAATAAAACAAGGTCGTATGCAAAATGAGCGGAAATACTAAACCAAAGTCCAAAATGCTCAAATCCGTAAGAAATCACTAGAATAAAAGGCAAAACCACCAATCCATACAAAGACATTTTGATTTTTTTTAAACTGAAATAACCATGGACAGCAACGAATAGAAACGAGGTGATCCAAACGCCCAAAAATGTTTGAATTCCAGATCGAAACAATAATTCTTCCCCGATTCCTGCGCAAAGCGACAAGAAAATAGCATCTACATAATTTAAATTCAAGTCTTTCACGAGCTTGTCGATTGGGAGTGGTATGGTTTTGAAAACCGGCGCTTGTAAAAGAAGCATCGCTAAAAATGCATAAACTATTCCAAATTCCAATCCGAAGAGAATTGGTATTGTTTTGAAATTTGCTACTTGAAAAAAAGCATAGATATCCACTCCTTTAAAATAATGAAGTGCAAAATATGCTGGAAGCGGCATCAGCAATAAAGTAACCCAGCCAAAGAAAAGTATCTTAGATTTATTCAAATTTCACCGATTGGAAGTTTCTTTAAAAGTAGGTAATTTCCATGAACGCCAATCCGATCCATTTACAACTGCGGAAATTTCTTCGAAATCTAGCAAGATTCAACTTAAAAATCACTTCAACATACCTTTAATGTCGGCATTTGCGCCAAGCATTCAATTTATCCCGGAAAGTAGCGTTATATTTGCCAAAATGTGCTTTTTTGCTTAAAATTAGAACGTGAAATTAATTTACAGGAACGAAATCGATTTGGAAAAATGGGACGCTTTAGTTCGCTCAAAATCCGATGCTGCAGTATTCTCACTCAGCTCCTATTTGGATGCTGTTGCTGAAAATTGGTGCGTTTATGTCGATGAAAAATACACAAAAGGAATTGCCGTTCCGTTCACCAAACGATTGGGTGTGAAAATTTGCTACACCCCAAAATTCATCACCTATCTTGAATGGTTTGGCACACAAAAATCTGATTTTCATGACGTTATAACTTACTTGAAAGAATATTTTTCTCAAGGATTTTTTTCCATTCTTACGGCTCTAGATTCCAATGCTTCTGTTCCATATGTTTGCCAGGTGATTCCTATGGATTCTAATGTAAACTATAATTCGCAGGCAAATAGAATGTTTTCAAAATTTGAGAAGGCACATTTAAAATTGGAGTATTTGCAGGAAGAAAACACTATTCTGGAAATTATCCGTCAAGAATTACCTGCAAAAGTGGCGAGCTTGGATACTAAAGCATTGGATAATTTGGCCGTTTTACTTTCTGCATTAAAAAAGGAAGGGCTATTGAAAACGCTCGCAGTTACAGAAAATGGAGAAGTTGTCGGAGGCCTTTTTCTGGTAGATTTCAACGAATCAGTGCTCTATTTAAAAGGTGCTTTCACGAAAGAATCAAAAAAGAATGGCGCGATGTATGGCGCGATGAAATTCTTCATTGAAGCAACGAGGAGCGAACAGAAAATAGTCGATTTTGGTGGTTCTCGTGTCGAAGGTGTAAAACGTTTCAATACAAATCTTGGAGGCACGGATAGAATTTACAGCTACTTCGAATGGAATCGTGCGCCAATCTGGTTCAATTGGTTGAAAAATTTAAAAAATCTTGTGAAAGGAAGAAATTAATATTGTTCTCTATTTTTTCTTTCTAAAACATTCCGTTTTATTGTCTAAATTGCTTTCTTTTTTATTGAGTTTGCCTTCAATTTCTTACTTTTGTATATGTTTAGATTAAAAGCGAATACCCCCAGATGGGTGATCATTCTGATTGATCTTATTTTAGCGGCTACTGCTTTGTGTTTTGCGTATCTGATACGTTTCGATTTAAAAGCGGACCGCACATTAATTCAAACGGAATGGCAGATTCTTTCCAAGTCAATTGCTCTATTTTTTGGTGTAAAACTTATCGTTTTTTATAGTTTTAAAATCCACAAAGGCCTTGTAAGGTATACATCTACAGAAGATATACGCCGTATTATTATTGCCGTTTCTGTGAGTTCATTGATTTATTTTGGACTCGGTTTGATTCGTTATTATTTCGTGGATGGCTACTTTTTATTTCCGATGTCGGTGCTAATCATGGAGTTTTTGGTGTGCATTCTTTTGATGTTGGGATCCCGTTTTCTCATTAAACTTTTATATTTAGAGTCCATTAAAACCAATCAAATCGAAGAACGCGTTTTAATCTATGGTGCAGGAATTTCCGGTTTGATTACCAAGCGAACAATAGAGAAAGATGCACGAATTTCCTACCAAATCATTGGGTTTTTGGACGATAATAAAAAAATGGCGGGAACTCGCTTGGAGGGTGTAGCGATTTTTCATACTTCTAAATTGGAAGAACTGATTCAATCTGAGGGAATTACATCTGTTATTATCGCCATTCAAAATCCGGATGAGATTAACCGCAAAAAAGTGGTTGAAACGTGTTTATCGCTGCACGTAAAAATGCAAAAAGTACCAAGCTCAAAAAGTTGGATCAATGGCGAATTTTCCACGAAACAAATTGCAAAAATTAATATCGAAGACCTTTTGGGTAGAACACCGATTATTTTGGATGAAAACAAGATTGCGGCAGAATTAAAAGGAAAAACAATTTTAGTAACTGGTGCTGCTGGTTCTATTGGCAGCGGAATGGTGCGGCAATTGGCAAACTACCAGCCTAAAAAAGTGATTTTACTCGATCAGGCAGAATCGCCACTTTACGATTTTCAGAATGAATTGTTGCACACTTTTCCATCCTTGCATTTTGAAGTGGTGGTAGGCGATATTCGCAGCATGGAAAGGATGGAACGTGTATTTGATTTTTTCCAGCCGAATTACGTTTTTCATGCCGCAGCTTATAAACACGTGCCTTTAATGGAAAGTAATCCATCTGAAGCGGTACTGACGAATGTGAAAGGAACCAGAAATTTAGTCGATTTAGCACAAAAATTCAAGGTTCAAAAATTTGTAATGGTCTCAACGGATAAAGCAGTGAATCCGACAAATGTGATGGGCGCATCCAAGCGAATTGCGGAAATTTATGCGCAAGCTGCCAACGCACAGGGAATCACAAAGTTTGTAACAACCCGCTTCGGGAACGTTTTAGGTTCTAACGGTTCTGTAATTCCGCTATTTCAGCGACAAATAGAGCAGGGCGGACCTATAACGGTAACAGATGAGCGAGTTACCCGCTTTTTCATGACGATTCCAGAAGCATGTCAATTGGTTTTGGAAGCTGGAATAATGGGCGAAGGGGGAGAAATATTTGTTTTCGATATGGGCGAATCCGTTAAGATCATAGATCTTGCAAAGAAAATGATACAGTTGAGTGGTTTGGAAGTTGGAAAAGATATTGAAATAAAAGTTACCGGTTTACGCCCTGGAGAAAAATTATACGAAGAACTATTGGCGAAGGAAGAGAATACTATTCCGACGCACCATCCACAAATATTGAAAGCAACAATTCGACAGGAAAATGCAGGGCAACTTGAAGAAATCAGTAAGTTAATCCGCCTTTTTGAAGGACAGAAAAACACTGAAATTGTTGCGAAGATGAAACAAATTGTTCCTGAATTTATTAGTAATAATTCGGAATTTGAAAAATTAGATTTAAAATGATACAACCAGCAAAAATTCAAGTTCGATTTTCCGATTTAGATATTCTAGGCCACGTTAACAACAACATCTATTTCAGTTATTTTGAAATGGCGCGCATCTATTATTTTAAACAACTCGTTGGGGAAGATTGGGATTGGCGTAGATTAGGCTTCGTATTGGTTAAAAATGAAATAGAATACCTGCAATCTGTTTTAATGCAGCACGAACCGGAAATAACGGTGTTTCTTGAAGCGATGGGAACAAAAAGTTTCACATTGGATTACGAATTGAAAGTTGGCGGTGAATTATTTGCAAAGGGAAGATC
>JBEDAD010000064.1:0-5991 GCA_041177985.1 Bacteroidota bacterium
GAAAGACTTCCTAAATTACAAGACGAGTTAACCATAAATGGCCATGCAATTGAAGTACGCGTTTATGCAGAAGATACTTTAAATGGATTTACGCCGGATATTGGAAACTTACAACGGTATAGAATTCCTACAGGCAGAAATGTGCGTGTTGATGATGGTTTCTTGGAAGGAATGGATATTCCAATATTCTACGATCCGATGATTGCTAAACTTGTCGTTTGGGGAAAAACACGCGAAGAAGCTATCGAAAAAACGATAGTGGCGATTGATAATTACCAAATTTCGGGTTTAAAAACAACCTTGGATTTTGGGAAATATGTTCTAAAGCACGAAGCTTTTCGTTCCGGAAATTTTGATACTAACTTCGTGAAACATTATTTTGAAGATCCGAAAATCATGTATTCAGCAATGGAAGAAGAGAAGGAAGCGTTGCAGCATGGGATTCAAAAAATATGGGATTCCATCAAGGCTAGAAATAAAAAAGAATTTGCATCTATTGAGATTTCAAGTTCGTGGAAAAATGCCCGTAAATAAGATCGCTAAAAAATTATAAAATAAACTTGAAAAATAGTCCAATTAACTATACTTTTACCCAACAAAAAAACAGAAGATGAACTTACACGAATATCAAGGTAAATCAATATTAAAAAGCTACGGTGTTGCAATTCAAGAAGGAGTTGTAGTGGACAAAGTGGAAGATGCAGTTGCTGCAGCTAAAAAATTAACAGAACAGACTGGTACAGAATGGTATGTGGTGAAGGCGCAGATTCATGCAGGCGGTCGTGGAAAAGGATTGGTTCAAGAAACTGGTTCACACGGTGTAGTTTTGGCAAAAGGTATTGATCACGTAGAAGAGAAAGTGAAAGGTATACTTGGCGGTCATTTGGAAACAGCGCAAACAAACGGTAAAGGGAAATTGGTAAGTAAAGTATTGATTGCTCAAGATGTTTATTATCCTGGTGAATCAGAAACTTCTGAATTTTATATGTCTGTTTTGTTGGATCGTGAAATGGGACGTAACGTAATAGTATATTCTACAGAAGGTGGAATGGACATTGAGCACGTTGCAGAGCACACACCAGAATTAATTCATAGAGAATCTATTGATCCACGTGTTGGAATTCAAGGTTTTCAAGCAAGAAAAATAGCCTTCAATCTTGGATTGTCTGGCGAAGCTTTCAAGCAAATGACAAAATTCATCGTTTCGTTGTACAACGCATACGAAGGAATTGATGCAGCAATGTTTGAAATCAATCCGGTATTAAAAACATCTGACAATAAAATCATTGCAGTAGACGCAAAAGTTACTTTGGATGGAAATGGATTATTCCGTCATCCTGATTACGCAGCAATGCGCGATAAAACAGAAGAAGATCCAACAGAAGTAGAAGCGGATGAAGCAGGATTGAACTTTGTTAAATTGGACGGAAACGTTGGTTGCATGGTAAATGGTGCTGGATTAGCAATGGCTACAATGGATATCATTAAATTATCCGGTGGAAATCCTGCGAATTTCTTGGATGTAGGTGGAACTGCAAATGCAGAGCGTGTTGAAAAAGCATTTCACATCATATTAAAAGATCCAAATGTAAAAGCAATTTTGATCAATATATTTGGTGGAATTGTACGTTGCGATAGAGTTGCTCAAGGAGTTGTAGATGCATACAAAAACATCGGTAAATTCCCAGTTCCTTTAATCGTTCGTTTGCAAGGAACAAACGCAGTTGAAGCAAAAAAATTAATCGACGACTCTGGACTGGATGTTCAATCGGTAGTTTTATTGCAAGAAGCAGCAGATAAAGTTAGAGAAGTATTGGCATAAGCATAGTTTAAGTCAAATTACTATAATTGAAACGCCTTCCGAAATGGAGGCGTTTTTTTTTGTGCTGTTCTTTAAGAATATATAATCGCTTACTGTTTGTAAATTAGAAATAACAAATACCTAATTCGTGGCAATTAAACGAACAAAAAAAACGGAGCCTAATGAAAGACTCCGTTCCCATAGTTAATTAATTATTAGTGTTTTACAGTGAATTTTTGAACGATTCCCACTTCACTTTTCAAGAAATAAATACCACTCGGGTATTCCGCTGTATTCAATTCTTTCGTTTCATTTTGGAACAAAACAAACGCATCTACTTTCACACCAGCAGCAGTAAAGACTTCTATCTTTTCATCTTTCACCGCACTAATTGTTAATACATTATCAGCAGGATTTGGGAAAAACGAACAACTTACGCCTCCAATTTCCTCCACAGAAGCTGAATTGTAAACAAAGGAAAAATCATCCACCCAAATTGCGGATCCAGGATGTATAGAAGAAATTCCACTTAGCACAAAAATAGCCATGGTATCTGGAGCTTCCATGCTGTTGTATTCAATTGGAATTGAAACGCGTTTAAATGTGGACGAAGATTGTTCTTCCAAGTAGAAACCTTGTGCAATTTGATCTTGCGACATCGTTGCGGCATTCCATTTCGTTAAAGAAACCTGAATTGCACTGGAATCGCCACTTAGCAAGTTTGATTTTGTCCAAACGATTAACGAATCCGGTTTGTAATTGAATGCAATTCCTTGCACAGAAGATTGGCTTGCGAAGTCTATTGAACCGATAAACATGATTCCTGCAAGAGAATCCATTGTGCCAGAACCGCTGATGTCGGCTTCAAACGACACACTTTTTGCAGAAAAACTTCCACTGTGCGCATCGGTAGATTTTGTAGTGCTGATTGGACCTCCCAAAAAACTTATCACATTTAATGTTGCCCAATCGGCAGGGTCTTCAAATGGAAAAGGAAATGTCCAGTTTTCAAAGCCGTTATTTGGAATCGTTTGAGCATTCAATCCAAGATTAGAGAGCAAAGCAATTGCAAGTATTATTTTTTTCATGGTTATTTTTTTCGTCAAAATTAAAAATACGTTTGTGAAAATACAATTTATAGGGTAACAAAATCCACTTCCAAAAAAAGATATTAGGTATACTTCTTCCATACATTGCGCAGTATTGGTTATCTTTGTGCTCCGAATGAAAATGTTCAACAGAAATATGATAATTTATAAAACGCCAGAGGAAATTGAGATCATGCGCGAAGCAGCGCAAGTGGTGAGTAGAACTCTAGGGAAAGTTGCGGAAGAAATTAGAGCTGGAATCACGCCTAAATATTTGGATGCTTTAGCGGAAGATTATATACGTTCTCAAAAATCCATTCCTGGTTTTCTTGGATTATATGGCTGTCCAAGTACTTTATTGATTTCTGTAAACGAACAAGTTGTGCATGGATTGCCGACAGATAGACCATTAGAAGACGGTGATATTGTTTCGGTTGACTGCGGAGCTGTTTTCGAAGGGTATTATGGCGATCACGCGTATACTTTTGAAATTGGGAACGTAAAACCCGAAGTAAGAAAACTCTTGCAGGTTACAAAAGAATGTTTGTATTTAGGCATTGAGCAATGTACTACTGCAAACCGAATTGAAGATATAGGTTGGGCAATTCAAAATCATGCTGAAAGCCATGGTTATGGCGTTGTGCGCGATTTAGTTGGACACGGATTAGGAAAAACCTTGCACGAAGATCCGCAAGTACCAAATTATGGGAGACGAGGACGAGGAAAAAAGATTCAGAATGGCTTAACGATTGCGATTGAACCGATGATCAACATGGGAACTGAAAAAGTAGAGCAATTAGACGACAATTGGACGATTGTAACGAGTGATGGATTACCAAGCGCTCACTTTGAGCACGACATCGCTGTTGTAGATGGAAAAGCAGTTATCTTATCGACTTTTGATTATATCGAAGCAGCATTAGCAAAGAAAAAATGATTCGAGAAGAGAGGTCTGTATTCTTGGTGGTACTTACGCTTTTTGTTTATGCCGGAATTCAGTTCATAGAAAAAGGCGCAATTCTCTTTCCATTTCCTTTAAATGAAGTGATTTTTCTTTTTGTTGCGAGTCAATTTCTCGTTTGGAACTGGAAAAATTCCAAATTTCAGCTCTTATTTGTTCTTTTTGCAAGTGTTTTTCAATTAATTTCCACGCAATTTTTTTGGTCTTTATTTTTGGAAACACCTTCCATGGAGAAGTTAGTGAATGGTCTAACCTTAGATTTATTCAAGCTTATTTATTACCTATTGATTCTAATTTGGCTTTACTTCTATTTTGTAGCCTCCCAAATAAAATATACGCTTGTTCTACTCTCCACTTTTACACTACTCATAATCAGTAGCTTGTTCTTGCATAATAGTATTCTTGAAATGGTTTCTTTTGTATTAATTGCAGCAGTTGCAACTTTCTATAAAGTCAACCCTCCTATTCATTTGCTTTGGATTCTGCTTGCGGCCTTGCAGGTCATGAAAATTGCCACGATTTATATTCCCTAAATAAAACGTGTTTATTTCACTTTTTTAAAAATTTTACTTTGAAATGTCAACGAATTAACTAATTTTGCGACCGAGTTCTTTGAACCCTTGGAGGGATGGGTGAGTGGCTGAAACCACCAGTTTGCTAAACTGACGTACGGGTAACTGTACCGCGGGTTCGAATCCCGCTCTCTCCGCAATGTAATGAAGGAAGAAGGGATGAGAACCAAAAAAAGGTTCGAGACGCAAGTCCATCGAAAACTGACGAAAGAAAGTTGAGATAATCCCGCTCTCTCCGCAATGTAATGAAGGAAGAAGAGATGAGAACCAAAAAAGGTTCGAGACGCAAGTCCATCGAAAACGGACGAAAGAAAGTTGAGATAATCCCGCTCTCTCCGCAATGTAATGAAGGAAGAAGGGATGAGAACCAGAAAAAGGTTCGAGACGCAAGTCCATCGAAAACTGACGAAAGAAAGTTGAGATAATCCCGCTCTCTCCGCAATGTAATGAAGGAAGGTATTAATTAATTTTTTTGTACAATTCTTTTATTACGAATAGACTTGCAAATGATAATAATTTGATTACTTTTGCACTCGCTTTCTGGAATACGATTCAGAAATTTTGAAATAAAAAAGATGATAAGCTCGGGGCGTAGCGTAGTCCGGTCATCGCGCCTGGTTTGGGACCAGGAGGTCGCAGGTTCGAATCCTGCCGCCCCGACTAGGGGGATGAGCAATCATCCCCCTTTTTTTATTTCACAAAGTGAAACCAATTGGTAACATTGAAAAATGTTATTTTATTGAAAATGGCCCCGTAGCTCAGCTGGATAGAGCAACGCCCTTCTAAGGCGAAGGTCAAAGGTTCGAATCCTTTCGGGGTCACATTAGAGAAGAAAAAAGCCTGTAAATATAACGTTTATAGGCTTTTTCTGTTTATCGGGGTAAACATAGGGTAAACATTTTAATATTTACTTTTTTTTGAATGTAAACAAGTTCTTTTTCCTCTGAATACCCTTTTACAGAAGCATTTTTTGATTCTTTCATACAATCTAATATTTCTAATCAGTAGTAATAAAGTCTTATACTGCTAAAGAGTAAGGTATTAAGCCTTTCTATTGTCCTTTTATATGTAGCAATTAAACAAACACCTAAGAGTGCTTTTGAGTGGTTTAAATCTAAAATTTGTGCACCCAGAGAACAATTTTTATATTACCATCTTTTACATTCACTATTCAATTCATTAATAATTATCTCCACTTATACCTCCAGAGTGATTTCATTTAATTCAATTTTGCTGATATATTTTAAATAAAAGAAAATTGCAATACACTATCTAGGGGTAAAATACGTATAATATTGCTTGATTATTTCTGTTTCTTGCTTGAACATATCTGTTTCCAAAGTCTATTTTAATGTATATTAATGTTATTAAGATTGAAAGAATTCTACTCGACAACTACCTGAAAAATTAGCCGTTTCTTTATATATAAACAATTAAAAACTTTAAATAATGGCAAGACAATCAGGCTTGATTAAGATTAAAGGAACGTTAGATAACGTATCTTTTTACAAGACTAAGGATGGAGACTTAGCGAGAATGAAAACATCTGTTGATGCTAAGCGCATTGCA
>JBEDAD010000065.1:0-5489 GCA_041177985.1 Bacteroidota bacterium
AAAAACCTATCAAACGCTTTGTAATCTCGGAGTACGAAAGATTGAAACAATCCAAGAAATGCCGTTTGAAATGATGGAAAGTGCTTTGGGACAAAATGGTCTTGGCATTTGGAAAAAGGCGCAGGGTATTGATAATTCGCCCGTGGAACAATACAACGAACGCAAATCTATTTCCACCGAGCGCACTTTTGAACAAGATACCATTGATGTTGCGAAGCTCAAGGGAATTATGGCTGCAATGACAGAAAACCTGGCATTTCAACTGCGAAAAGGAAATAAACTAACCGCTTGTGTAACGCTAAAGATTCGCTACTCGGATTTTCAAACGCAAACGCTGCAAAAGCACATTCCATATACGGCTGCCGACCACGAATTATTGCCACTCGTTGCGGAACTCTTCGAACGGTTGTACAACCGAAGACTTTTGGTGCGATTGATTGGCGTGCGCTTCAGCTCGCTGGTTTCGGGAAATTACCAACTCAATCTATTTGATTATGGCACGCGCTACACGGAACTCTATACTGCGATGGACAACATCCGTCTGCGTTTTGGTGATCGAGCAGTTTTGCGCGCAATTGGATTAGATGCAAAAACAATTGGCAGGTACAATCCATTTAATGGAGAACCGCCTCCGATTTTGGCTAATAGGCGATTGTAGAGGAGAATCGTGCTTTGAAGAAAGTTGAAAAGCACGTTAGCAATACAACTCCGTTACACCATTTTAAAAATCCAGATTTCCCAATTTAATGTATGTTCACAAAATCCTATTATAGTTTAAAATACGGTATTCTTTCTCCTGAAGAACTCATTCAATGGGCGAAAGAAGCAAATTATGAGCGAGCGGTTTTGGTGGATATAAACACGACAACGGCAGCGTTGGGATTCGTTCGATCCGCTCAGGAACAAAAAATCGCACCAATAGTTGGTATTGAGATTCGAAATGGCATCGATCATTGCTATACTATTCTAGCGAAAAATAACCGTGGATTTCACGAAGCAAACCAGTTTTTATCGGTGCATTTACACGAACAGAAAAAATTTCCGGAACGTCCGCCACACCTCGGAAATTGCATCGTACTTTATCCACAGGGAAAACAGCCGAGAAAACTCTCTGAAAACGAATGGATTGGCGTACAGTCAAGCGAATTAAACCGCTTAAAAATGCAAAAAGGAAAAATTCCGTTCGAAAAAATGCTGGCCTTCGAACCGATGATTTTTCGCCACAAACGCGATTTCAATACACATCGCCTACTGCGTGCAATGGCAAAGAATGTGCTTTTATCCAAACTTTCAGAAGAAGATCAAGCAAATGAAAATGAAAAACTTATTTCCTTTGAAGAACTGAAAGAACGCTTTGTAGAATTTCCACAATTGTTCGAAAACATGGAAAAAGTACTTCGCTCCTGCTCCATCCATTTTGCTTTTGGAGAAGCTGCAACACCACAAAATAGCGCTACGTACACGGGAAGTAAAGCGGAAGACCTGGAACTTTTAACCGCATTGGCACACGAAGGAATTGCGTATCGTTACGCCATTGTTACGGAGGAAATTACAAATCGAATTGCCAAGGAAATTGAAATAATTGCGCAAAAAGAATACCTGTCCTACTTTCTTGTGACGTGGGATTTCACTTCCTACGCGCGCTCCAAAGGTTATTTCTACGTCGGACGGGGAAGTGGCGCCAATAGTATCGTTGCATATTTATTGCGTATCACAGATGTTGATCCACTCGAGCTCGATTTATACTTTGAACGTTTTATTAATTTATACCGCAAGAATCCGCCAGATTTTGACATCGATTTTTCGTGGAAAGACCGAGACGATATCACGCGCTACATTTTCCACAGACATCCCAACGCGGCGTTATTGTGCACCTACAATACGTTTCAATACCGTGCAACCGTGCGTGAATTAGGGAAAGTATTTGGTTTGCCAAAATCAGAAATTGATCTTTTAAGCAAGCGCAAATTTATTGTTTCACAGCTCGATCAACTTTCGCAGTTGGTTTTGAAATACAGCAATCACATCCACGGACTTCCCTCCCATTTGAGCGTGCATGCTGGCGGAATTGTAATCAGTGAAAAACCAATATCCTGGTTTTCCGGTACGTTTTTACCACCGAAAGGCTACCCGACAACGCAGTTTTCAATGCTAGAAGCGGAAGATGTTGGTTTATTTAAATTCGATGTATTGAGTCAGCGCGGATTAGGAAAAATTCACGATGCCCTAGAAATTATCTCCTACAACCAACCGGAAAATCCACCGCACGATATCCACGATATTTCGCATTTCAAACACGATGAAAAAATCAAAGAATTGCTGCGTTCGGCAAAGGCAATCGGTTGTTTTTATGTTGAATCACCAGCTATGCGCATGCTATTGGTGAAATTACAAGTCGATACGTACATCGGATTAGTTGCTGCGAGCTCCATTATTCGTCCTGGCGTTGCACAATCTGGTATGATGCGGGAATATATTTTGCGGCATCGCTTTCCGGAAAAAAGAAAAGAAGCGCATCCGATTTTACAGGAAATAATGCCCGAAACATACGGTATAATGGTATACCAAGAAGACGTTATAAAAGTAGCGCACCATTTTGGCGGATTATCGTTGGCCGAAGCGGATGTTCTGCGCCGTGGAATGTCGGGAAAATTTCGCTCGCGCAGTGAATTTACAAAAGTCGAAGAAGCATTTTTCACAAACTGTAAAAACAAAGGTTTTAGCGATGCTGTAATCACTACAATCTGGCGCCAAATAGAAAGTTTTGCCGGCTACGCATTTTCCAAGGGGCACTCTGCTTCTTATGCGGTGGAAAGTTACCAAAGTTTGTATTTAAAAGCATATTATCCTTTGGAATATATGACCGCTACGATCAATAACTTTGGTGGTTATTACCGCACAGAAATTTACGTACACGAAGCACGAAACTGGGGAGCAACAATTCTTGCGCCATCGCTTAATGTTGGTTCCTACGAATGTATTTTAAGCGGAAAAGACTTGATTTTAGGATTTATCCTAGTCAGTGGAATAGAAAGTAAACTCATTCTTTCTGTTTTAGCGGAACGAGAAAAATATGGCGTGTTTTTAGATTTTGAAGACTTGGTAAAACGCACGTATATTCCACTCGAACAATTGGTGTTAATCATTCGGATTGGCGGTCTGCGCGATTTTCCAGAAAGTCGAAAACAACTCCTGTGGAAAGCACATTTATACCATAATCGGGTAAAAGACAAAGTGCCTGTTCCCCTATTATTTGAGCAAGAGCGAAAAACCTTTGAACTGCCGTCTTTGAGTGAATCGAATTTAGAATTGGCTTTTGAACAAATGGAACTACTTGGCTTTCCATTGTGTAATCCTTTTGAATTGCTGGCGGAAATCGTTCCTACACATACACGCGCAAAAGAAATTCCGCAATTTATCGGCTTAAGAATTACCACGTTTGGATATTTGGTGGCACTCAAACAATCGCGAACAAGCAAGGGCGAAGCAATGTTTTTCGGAACATTTATCGACGCACACGGAGATATTATCGATACCGTTCATTTCCCGGAAACCGCTCGAAAATACCCATTTTACGGAAAGGGAATTTACCAATTGGTTGGCGTTATTTCGGAAGAATTCGGTTATTTCACGCTGGAAATTGGACAAATGACCAAACAAGCTTTTATGGAAGACGTGCGATTTAGCGAGGAAAATACAGCTGTTTAATTAGCGAATTTAATCGCCAAAGAAGCAACGATAAATAGGTTATTCCGAACAAAAGAATCCTGCTTTGTAAACAATTTATCCCGGCTATTCAACCAGCGCGACTCGATTCGGAGAAATACATCCGGAAACGGCGTATAGTCAAAATTTAGAGAAAGACCAGATGCATTAAAACTATTGAAAGTTGGGATTACAATTTTTGTGGAATTTTCATCTTCGTAGTATTCCGCTCTAAATGTGGCCGCAAACTTGGGGTTGAACGCGTATTTAGCGAGTAAAACGGTACTATGCCAAAAGTGATATGCGTTACTTTTCTTTGATACTTGTTGCATTCCATGATCAAAACCAGCAAGAAAAGACAATTTCTTCGTCAGCTTGATGCTACCATAAAAATTATTAAAATAACGCATTCTTCGTGAAGAGTCCGGATCATCCGTTCCAATAAAAGTACTCCAATTTATTAAGACTTTTTTGGATGGCTTAAGCATAATCTGGCTACCAAACGAAAGCAAAGAATTTCCATCTAAACGTTTGATAACCTGCCAACCATTACAAACAATGGCTGCAAGTTCTACTTTATCAGTAGGATTCCATGTGACTTTTGCTCCCGCCATGTAATATGGTGAATTCTCTGCTAAAAGCGACCGAGTAAGCGTCCAATTATCCGCTGAAACAGCAGATTCAAATCCAATATGGGAAGGTAGGATTCCAACATCCAACCACATTTTTTTATTCTTATTCAAGGCAAAACCAACAGACGCTTCACTAACGCTCTTTAGCAAACCCAATTGACTGGAATAATTATCATTCACATACGTTCCGGTGTGAAAAGCCAAAGAGGCTCTGTAGGAGGAATCTTCCACCGAAAACTTTATTTTACCTAAATTCAAGCTAAAAGAATTGTGTCGATTATAATTAAACAAAAATGGCTGTCTCAATTCACTCTGAGGTTGGTTAAAATCGAAGCCATAATAGACGTCCAAAAACCCGGAAATTTGAATGGATTTCAACTTGCTTTTTAAGCTATCTGTCTGAGCGAAAGAAAAATTAGACAGAACAATTAAAAAAGTAAAAGCTACAAAATATTTCATGTGCAAAAAGAAACAAATATAAGGTAAACACGCCGAATAAATACAAGAAGGAAATCGGAATCAGAACCAAAACCAAATACGATTCAATCGGAGGAAATTCTTATCTTTTTTGAATTACGTATGGCAAAACAGCTTTCTCATTTCTAAAAAGGAGTATCTTTGCAGGAAATTCACACGGAGAATATTCTGCCCACGTGGTGAAATTGGTAGACATGCCATCTTGAGGGGGTGGTGCCATTAGGTGTGCTGGTTCGAATCCAGTCGTGGGCACTTTTTTAAAAGCCAAATCGTTATAAATAAACGGTTTGGCTTTTTTCTTTCCCCACATTTTCCCCACGTTTATTTAATTCATTCGACTATTACTTAATCTTAACTTACTACTGTATACAGTATGTTGGGGTGATGTATTTGCAAAAGTTATAGTTGGATAATTTGGCAATGATCCTGAATAATAAAAATCAAATTAAGACTTATAACGCAAAAAAAAGACAACTAAAGCAAGAGGAAACCGCCGTGCATCTTCCCTGTTTTTTATGCGTTTCTTTATATATAAACAATTAAAAACTTTAAAAAATGGCAAGACAATCAGGCTTGATTAAGATTAAAGGAACGTTAGATAACGTATCTTTTTACAAGACTAAGGATGGAGACTTAGCGAGAATGAAAACATCTGTTGATGCTAAGCGCATTGCA
>JBEDAD010000066.1:0-4151 GCA_041177985.1 Bacteroidota bacterium
TAATGTTTGGCATCATGAGATAACGCCTAATAAAGCCAATGGATTGAGTAAAAATAGTGCTGCCGATTGCTTTCAGTTGAAATCACTTTCTTGTGATAGATTTGTGAAAAAGATAGGTTCACTAGATACGATTCATCAACCTCATATTCAGTTAAAGATGATGTTAGTATTGGGATTAAAAGTATAAAATGCAAATAAACACGGTCTGTTTTTTTAAATACTACAGAATAATATTTACTACCTTGACAGCATTTTTTACTAGTCATTTGAATAGGTAATTTTTTATTTGATTGGTTCTTTTGCCGTTACTTAATTCGGTAAAACTAAATGTAATTTGTTTTCCCAAAAATGTTCTAACCAAATAGGCTTTTACAATTCTTCTCCTTCCGTAAGTAGCTATTAATTCTGACCAATGGCTATTCAACGCATCGGTTAAAATTTCCTGAATAAAGCACCAATGGGTAAGCGAATTATGCACAGCGCGAGGGCTCTTTTTCTTACTTTTTTGGCTCCTGAAAAAAGTTAAAGAAATAGTACTCCTTATGAAAATTGTGCCACAGCACAGGATCTGCAGCTGAGCTGGGGAATTATACCACTTCGTCCCTGCGTTAAAAAAAAAGCTATCTCACCAGCCGCTATAGCAAACCTGCAATAAACAAAGCGCCCAACAGTAATAACATCCCTCCAACAAACCTCTGGATTCCCTTCAAAGTGGTTTTGTGCACCAGTTCTTTTCCGAAATACGTTCCAACAAACGCAAACACAATTCCTACGAGTAGTAAGTATTTCTCATCGGCAAGTGCAACGAAATCCAGCGTTTTAGCATAAATCCCAATTCGAGCGAAGTCGATTACCAACGCTATAGCATTCGAAGTTCCTATAAATTGTTCTTTTGTCAATCCTGCTTTAGTTAGAAAAGCGGAACGAAAAGCGCCTTGGTGTCCGGAAATTCCTCCAAAAAAACCGCTCAAAGCACCACCAACGGAAAGGTATTTTTTGGGGATGGCAATCCCGGAAAATTTCGGACTCAAATCTACCCAAGCGAAAAAAACCATCAATGTTCCTATTACCATTTTCAGATAGGTCATTTCCAGTTGTTTCGTTCCAATCGTATAGGTGTGAAAAGTGCCGGAATAACTTATGAAACCCAGTAAATAACTGCCAATTACGGCACATACCAAAGCTGGAATTCCAAACCGAAGCAAGGTCGGAACGTGAATATGTTTATACACCATGCCAAATTTGAAGATGTTGTTCGAAACGTGCACAATTGCTGTTGCACCGATGGCAACCGGTAAAGGGAAAAACAAACTAAAGACGGGAAGCATCAGCGTGCCCAATCCAAAACCGGAAAAAAAAGTCAATCCGGCGCCGAGTAAAACGGTAAGTGCGACTAATACGTATTCCATATTTCTTTTTTTAACAAAAAAACGGAAAATTCAACTAGCTTTTGATAGGATAAGGTTAATTTCATACTAAAATTAAAAAGTATGATTGATTTTCGAAGCGATACAGTTACGAAACCTTCCGCTGAGATGCGGGAAGCAATGTTTGCAGCGCCGGTTGGAGACGATGTTTTTAAGGAAGATCCAACCGTAAATGCCTTGCAGGAATTTGCAGCAGATTATTTCGGGTTGGAAGCCGCACTTTTTTGTTCTTCGGGAACACAAACCAATCAAATTGCAATCAACGTGCACGTGCAGCCAGGTGGTGAAGTAATTTGCCACGAGGAAAGTCATATTTACAAATACGAAGGCGGTGGAATCGCGAAAAATTCTGGCGCTTCGGTGCGTTTACTCCAAGGAGATCGCGGAAGATTGACAAAAGATGCCATTTCCAAATGGGTTAATAATCCGACGGATGTGCATTTTCCCCTTACCCAGCTGGTGAGTTTGGAAGACACAGCGAATCGTGGCGGCGGAGCAATTTATGATTTCGAAGAAATAAAGAAAATTCGAGCGTTTTGCACAGATAATAATTTTCCCTTGCACCTAGATGGCGCGCGTTTGATGAATGCCTTGGTGGAAACCAAAATCGATCCGAAGAAGTATGCAGCGCAATTTGATTCGATTTCCTTGTGTTTATCCAAAGGACTAGGCGCTCCAGTTGGCTCTTTATTAATCGGTTCGAGGGAATTTATCACGAAAGCACACAGGGTAAGAAAGGTGTTTGGTGGTGGAATGCGACAAGCAGGAATTATTGCAGCCGGCGGATTGTTTGCTTTGCAAAATAATGTGGAACGTTTGGCAGAAGATCACCGACACGCAAAGTACCTTGAATCGGTGTTGTTGGATTTGGATTGGGTGAAAAATGTTGTTTCCGTGCAAACAAATATCGTGGTGATACATTTAAACGATGCAAGCAAACGCGATGCAATCATCCAACTTCTAAAGGAAAAAGGAGTGTTTTGTATGGCATTTGGCGAAGGAATGGTGCGCATGGTAACCCACTTGGATATTTCTACAAAAGAAATAGATGAGACAAGTGAAATTCTTAAAAAAATAGCGGTTTAAGCGATGAAAAAGGCCGTTTTTGCAGGGATTATATTTCTTCTTGCCGCATGTGGAGAGAAGAAAAAAGAAGTTTTACGCGATATGAAAGATATAGCGCCAAAGTCTGAAAGGACGTATTCAGAAAAAAATCAGAAGGAGAAAGATACCATTCAGTTTGATTTCGATATGAAAATCGCACACGAACTAGGAGTAGAGGTAATGGAAATCGGCAGGGCAGAAGCACCCATGTTTCCCGATCGTTTCCATCCGATTTCTGCTACTAAATTGCACTTACAATTAAAAAGGGACGGGATTTTATTTTGCAAATGGACATTTAAAGATTCGACTCAAACAAAAAATGCGTTTTACAATTGGCTGGATTGTTTTGGTGAAAAATGTAAGTCCATTAAATTTGGAGAAACAATAAATTTTCAGAAAGATAATTTTCTCATATTCGTAAATGACACTTTAATTGCGTATATTTCCTCTGCAGAAAGGGTAGAAGCAGAAGTGTGGCTAAACTATTTCCAGCAAAAAAACACCTTGGAAGATTGGAAAATTTTCATACAACAAGGAACGCGAGCCAAAGCAAAATGGTTTGCAGTTGAAAAAGGTAAAAAACAAACAGTAACAGAACAAATTAAATAGACCGAAAATGAAAGTAGTAAACAGAGGATACATTACCATTAGACCGAATAAACCGTTTTGGGATTGGGCTAGTGAATTTGAATCGGATATGGAATTTTCCGTGGACGATGACGTGGACCCAAATGTATATTTGATAACCGATGATTTTTTTGATATCGAACCAATCCTTGAGCAAAATTTCAAGAAGATCTTTAAAAATGAACTTTCTATGATTACAGATGAAGAATCTGCTTGGCCACAAGAGCGATCAATGGAAATGTTTTTGGAATGGTTTGATCTCGAAATCGGTACAACCGTTTTTGATTTGGAGAAAAGCGATCTCAAAGTCGAGAAGATTGAAAAATTCAAATGCCTTTAATGGAATTTAAACATTCTGACTAACAGATTGTTATAGATTTAAATTAACACGTGAAAGATGAAATCCATAATTATAGTAACGGTCACACTTCTTGCAATTGTGGCAATTTCCGCAGCATTTATGCATAAAAGTATTCGCAATACCGAAACGCAACCGTATGCGGTTTTAAAAAAATACGATGCATTTGAAGTGCGTAAATACGAAGCTGCACTGTATACCAGTGTGAATTTAAACACGGATACCTATGACAAAACTTCTGGAACGGGTTTTCGAGTTTTGGCAGGATATATTTTCGGTGGAAATGAAGAAAATAAAAAAATCGCAATGACTTCGCCCGTTTCAATGGAAATTGACGATACCTCAAAAATGTCGTTTCTCGTTCCGGCTGGATTAAGCATGGAAGACATGCCAAAACCAACAAACAAGGATATTTACTTTGAAAAGAAAGAAGCTAAAATTATGGCTGCGATTGAATTTGGAGGTTGGGCAGACGATGCTAAAATTGAATCCTACAAGAAAAAACTGGTGGGTGAATTACTGAAAAACAACATCCAATTTGTTGGTAAATTCGCCTATTTGGGGTATAATCCACCTTTTGATTTAGTCAACCGACGCAATGAAATCGTTGTGGAATTGGTGAATTATAAAAACTA
>JBEDAD010000067.1:0-6944 GCA_041177985.1 Bacteroidota bacterium
TCCAACATATAGAGGGAGCAGAAAGATTTGGTTTGCAAACGTTTCATGCAACATCTTCCGAAAGTTTATTTCAACTTTTCTCTTGACATAATTCTACCAAAATACTTTCTGTTGATTTTGGATGCAAAAAAGCAATACGTTTATTGTCAGCGCCATCTTTTGGACTGGTGTGAATTACGATAAATCCCTCCTGTGTGAGTCGTTCAATTTCCGCAACAATATCATCTACTTCAAATGCAATATGATGAATTCCAGGCCCTTTTTTGTCTAGGTATTTTGCTATCGGTGAACCTGTATCTATCGCTTCCAAAAGTTCTATTTTAGACTCGCCTATTTGAATAAATGCTGTTTTTACACCTTCTGAAATTACTTCTTCTGTCTTATAGCATTTTTTCCCCAATAACGTTTCAAATGTTTTTAGGGAGTCCTCAATGCTTTTTACTGCAATCCCTAGATGTTCTATTTTTTTGACCATAATTCAAACTAATTGGCGAACCGTTTTAACTGCTTAAGGTTTAATTTTTAATAAAAACTTCGTTCGTATTGTCGTAATTTATATAATACGCTCCGCGTAAAAGGTTTTCGCAGTTTACGGTCGAGCCAACTCCTTTTTTAACAATATTGCCATACGCATCGTATATTTCGTAGCGCGTTTCCGTTGGAACACCTTTGGAGCTAAAGTTAATTACATCTTTCACTTTAGTTGGACTCTTCGTGACCGGCGCAACAGTTGCTGTAAACTTTACCACTTTTGATTTTCTTTTTTCTCCAGAATGATCAATTTGTACTATTCTAACTGTGTTAATTCCAGAATGGGGTGCAACAGAAAACGCATACGAATTTGTGCCATTTGTTCCCTTTCCTTGAACTTCGCCAACAATAACCCATTTATTCCAACGAAATTGTTCAATATTATAGGGTAATTTACCATTCTCCCCAGTAGTTTTCCACGTCAGTTTCCCAGCTGTATTGATGTTAATCTCTACCACTTCAAACGTGCTTTTAGGTAATAAAACTTCTGGATTGATTATTTTTGGTTTACACCCATCGCTGTGATCTATAACAATAAAAACAGGCTCGCCAATTGCAATATTAAAATTTGCGAAATCGATTTCAAAAGCGCTCGTGCTCACTCCTCCAGACATAATATCGCCATTTACGGTTACCTTTGTTGCACAATAACCAAAGCCATCTTCATCCATCGAATTTTGGATATACAGATTTTTGCCCTGATACGTTCCTTCAATCGATAATACCCCTCCAAAGGAATACGAAAAGCAAAAAACAAACGTGTAAACAAAAAGTACATATTTCATGAAGCAACAATAAACGAATAAGATCCTTAAATTATCTATACAATATTACCTGCATTTTTTGGATATTCAAAGAAAGATGTTGGTTTTTCACTAAATGCTACTTTGCTGATTCTGATTATTTTTAAGCGTTAAAATTTGCGTGGTAATAGGAATAATTTTAAGGATAGAAGTACTGCTATTGCTATAAAATTCAGAAGATTGTGTGGCATTTTACTAAACTATCCCTGATTTTTTAGTAAACTTGTGTAGGGATTTATTATTTATATGAAAAAAAATTACTTTTTCCTTGTCGCATTCTTGCTCTTATTTTGTGGTTCCTGCGAAACAAAAAAGGATTTTATCTTTGATAGTACTTCCTTAACAATGGCAATCGATAACCCTCCAGCGACCTTAAAATCAATGGATGTTAACGACTATTATTCTTCCGTTGTTTTATCCCAAATTATGGAAGGATTGGTTTCTATTGATCCAAAGGATTTAACTATTAAACCGCAAATTGCATCGAGTTGGCAAATTAGTGACGATGGTCTTCAGTATGCTTTTGTCATCCGAAATAACATTTATTTTCACCAGCACAACGCATTTAATAGTAAAAAAGACCGTTTGTTAAAACCTAGCGACATTCGTCACACTTTTGAACGTGTATGCTCAAAAGGCATAAAAGGAGAAGCGACGCATGCGTATTCCTTTCTTTTTAAAGACAATTTAATTGGAGCCGCTGAATTTTTTGAAGGAGAAGCAGATACAATTTCTGGAATGGCAATTACAGACCAAACCATTACGCTGTCACTAAAAACGAAAGACGCCAATTTTTTAAATAAGCTCGGAAATATTTGCGCCGCAATATCCTCCAAAAAAGTAGATTTAAGTAAAAACGACAATTCTGTTATTGGAACAGGACCTTTTTGTTTTTCTAAATATAGAAAACAGAACAAACTTGAATTGGTACGAAATGCAGATTACTACGAAAAAGATATTTATGGAAAATCTTTACCTTATTTGGAACGGTTAAATTTTGTTTTTCAAATAGATAAAACTGCACAACTTTCATTATTTGAAAAGCACCAAACCGATTTAATGATTGGAATTCCTGAAAATTGTATCGCACAAATTTTTGAAGGACGAATTGAAGATTTCAATAGTAAACCACCTGTCCTTGTAATGCACAATAATCCCCTTTTAACAACTAACTATTACTCCTTTAATTTGACAGATGTTCGTTTTCAAAACAGCAAAGTTCGGCAAGCTTTCAATTATGCCATAAATAAGGAAAATTTGGATAAAGAAGTCTTACACAAACAATATTCCGCGCTTGGATATTATGGCATTGTACCTCCGATTTCAGAAGTGTTTAAGGGATATGACTATACCGGAATCCATAAATATGGCTACACATTTCAACCTGAAAAAGCAAAAAAACTTCTAGCTGAAGCAGGATATCCAAAAGGTAGAAAATTTGGAATAGTAGAGCTGAGAATTAACCATAACGCGCTGCATGCTGCAGTTGCTGCTGAAGTATCAAAGCAATTAAAGGCCTGTTTAAATATTGAAGTTAAAATAATCCGTTCCTCGTTTGAGCAAAAAAATAAAGCAGCAGTAGAAGCAAAAGGTTCGCTATTTGCTAGTACCTGGACGGCTGACTATGCAGATCCAGAAACATTTTTAGCTAACTTTTACGGCAAAAACATCCCCACCGACAGAGAACAAAAATCTACTATCAATATTGCTCGCTACTCAAATTCTCTTTTTGATGTTTTATTTGAACAGGCAAAAAATAGTGCTAAAAAAACAGACGCATTTGATTATTACGCCAAAGCAGAAAAGGTTTTACTACAAGATCCTCCTTTCATTCCTCTTTGGTACAGTGGAGATATTCAACTTGTATATTCTTCTGTTCGAAACCTACACTTTAATGCAATGAATATGTTCATATTTAAGGAAGTCTATAAAAAAGAATGGACTACAGCTGAATATTTAAACACATCCAAATAAACAAAAATTATGATGCGATTTCTACTACTATTGTCTTTCTTACTACCAGTTTATGCTGCCTTTGCGCAACCTACTCAATCTGTTCGCGGAAAAATTTTCGATAGTGAAACAAATTTCCCGCTGTATGGCGCAAAAATCGAAATTTTCACAGCGGATAGCCTTAAAAAATACCGAGCGCTTTCTAACTTAGAAGGTGTTTTTGTTATACCACAAGTTCCAATCGGAAAACACCAAATGGTCGTAACGTTTTTAACATACGATACAAAAACCGTTACCATAGAAGTAAATTCAGGAAAAGAAACAATCACTAATATTCCGATGAGTGAAAGTTTTCAAGAACAAGCAGAAGTTACTGTAAGTGCGCGAAAAAAGGGAGAAGTAATCAATGAATTAGCAGTAATCTCCGCGCAGCAATTTAGTGTGGAAGAAACAAATCGTTACCCAGGATCCAGAAGCGACCCTGCGCGAATGGCTTCCAATTTTGCAGGAGTTCAAGGTGCAGATGATTCTAGAAATGATATTATTGTACGCGGAAATTCTCCTTTGGGCGTAATCTATAAAGTAGAAGGTGTGGATATTCCAAACCCGTCTCATTTTGCTATTTCTGGGAGCACAGGCGGACCTGTTTCCATATTGAATAATAAAATTTTAGGAAATTCTGATTTTTTTATGAGCGCATTCCCTGCAGAATATGGGAATAGTACCTCCGGCGTTTTTGACTTAAAGCTGCGCAATGGTAATTCTAACCGAACAGAATTTACAGCGCAATTTGGTATTTTAGGAACAGAATTTATGGCAGAGGGCCCTTTATCCAAATCCAAGAAATCCAGTTTTCTTGTAATGGGAAGGTATTCCACCTTGAGTTTGTTTCAGAAAGTGGGAATAAAATTGGGAACGGATGCCATTCCAGTTTATGGAGATGCTGCTTTCAAATTCAATTGGTCTTTAAAAAAAGGTGGGAATCTATCTTTTTATGGAATTGGCGGAAAAAGCACAATTTCCATCATGATCTCAGAACAAACGAAATACTCCGAAGAATTTTACGGCGAGGGCGACAGAGATCAATACTTTGGAACGTCAATGGGAACTGCAGGAGTAAATTACAAGAAATCGTTAAATGAGAAAACGTTCGTTACCGCAACATTGGCTTTATCCTACGATGAGCAGCATTCCAATCATAATTACCTGCAACGGTCGTTAGAAAGTGATGGCTTAACTATTCGAATAGATTCCATTTATCCGTTAATGGGATATAAATTTTCAACGACAAAAAGTGCGGGCTATTTTAGCATAAATCATAAAATTAACCGAAGACATCTTATAAAATTTGGATTGAATGTAGACGCTTTCTTTATGAACCAACTCGATTCTGCGCGTACTTTGGTAACGGATACAAATTTTGTAATTCGCTGGGATTATAAAGGAAGTGCAATGTTGATTCAGCCCTTTATACAATGGAAATATAGAATTTCGGAGAAAATGGATTTCACCGCTGGATTGCATAGCCAGTATTTTACATTAAGCAAAAGCATCAGCTATATTGAACCAAGATTGGGATGGAAATACCGCTATAAAAATGGACAAGCTATTTTCGCTGGAGCTGGAATGCACAGTGGAACGCAGCCCTTATACACGTATACATTTCATAAGTTGGATGCGCAAAACAACAAAATCTACCACAATAAAAACATGGATTTCACCCGCAGTATTCATACGGGAATTGGGTATGAAAAGGCATTGAAAAAGAGTTTCACAATTCGTACGGAAGCATATTACCAATATCTATATTCAATTCCAGTTACCGTTCAGCCTTCTTCTTTCTCGCTGATAAATATGGGAAGTGGATTTGCACGATTTTTCCCGGATTCCCTTCAAAATACTGGAACTGGCTACAACTACGGTATTGAATTGACCGTGCAGAAATTTTTCGATAAATCCTTTTTCTTTTTATTCTCCGGAACGTTATACGATTCGAAATACAAAGGAAGCGATGGAATTGTAAGAAGCACATCCTATAACGGCTTGTATGTGGCTAACGCTTTAGCAGGAAAGGAATTTAGCCTTGGACCAAAGCAAACAATCTCCTTGGGGGCAAAAATTACTGTAGCTGGCGGAAAAAGATATGGTTATGCCGACTTGGAAGCTTCCAAACTCTACAACGAAGTTATTTTCCAGGATTCACTTTTTAATGAACGCCAATTTAGAGATTACTTCCGAGCGGATATTAAAATAAGCTGGAAATATAACGCAGATAAAGTGACGCATGAGTTTGGTCTGGATCTAGTGAATGTATTCAATACCAAGAATTTGCTGAGTTTAGCGTATGCTCCGAATTTAAAAGACCCAAGTATTGAACCATTTATCGAAAAACAACAACTGGGTTTTCTTCCTATATTTTATTACAAAATTGATTTTAAGATAGCTGGGAAGAAATAACTTTCTGCAGATACTTACCAACTTGGACAACTGTTGCAGTCGTTGGCAGGAAAAACATTTAGAATAAATCCGATTCCGGCATCCAATGCAGTATAAGCGAATTTCTGCTTTGCAACTGCATTGGTTTCACTTCTGCGTGTATTCACATTGGATTGGTTCATGTACCCACACGTTAAATTAATCTGAAAGAAAAACTTCCTAAAAAATTCAGTTCTAAGTCCAGCGCTGCCGGAAAAGGCTATGCCAGACATGGAAACAGTTTCTTCGTCTTTTTTCCCGCCAAATAGAAAAGTATTGTTTGAAACCAGCGCGCCAAGACCAACTCCAAAATTTGTAGAAACTGCAAATTTGTCCTTTTTCCCAACGGAATATACTTGATCTGTTCTATTGGCTTGAATTCTGAAATAGTTCAAGCCTTTGTTTTCATAGCGAAAAGTACTTTGATTTGTAACTATTTCATCTGAATTATAGGTGCCAGACCAACCATTTGCATTGTCAATTCCTGGATTTAAAACCCCGGATAAAAGCACATCGTTACTATCTGAATAGACATATTTAAACCTGTCAACACTAAAAGAAACTGCCCAATTACTTCGGAAATAATAACCAATTCCAGCTGAAAATTGAGGCTCCAATAAGGTCTTTTTTGTAAAGTAATTTTTGCCAGAAAATGCAGTTGGTTGATCTGTTGCGCGACTCTGCTTCAAGGTGAAATTATATCCTGGTCCTACGAAATTAATAGCACTTTTTGAGTACCAAGAGCGATTATAGCCCCAATAACCAGTTAAAATTCCTTTCGAAGAAGAAAATTTTGCTTTGCTTCTGCCATATTGTGCCGTGCTTAAAAGCGGCAGAAAACAAACAATTACCAGCGCAATTCGCATACCGTTTACCGTGTGATTATTTCTAGAAATTCTTTTTGCGACAGTATCTTCTCCAGTCGGTAGTGCACTTTTTTATCTGGGGAATGCCATTCAACCAAGCCATAACCTTTCGAGAAATAATTTACGGAATTTCCCTCCATAACATTTTCTTTTTTGGTAAATGGATTGAAATTAGACATCCTAATTTTATCTTTTAGCACAATTGTCGGCACTTTTTTACCTAAAACTTCGTGTTGAATTTCTTTACCACTAACAGATCGCTTTATTTCTCTTAAAATAAGTGTTGAATCCAAAAAGCCCTGAAAACGAGACGCAA
>JBEDAD010000068.1:0-2731 GCA_041177985.1 Bacteroidota bacterium
GAAAAATCAACCAACTGAATGTGCTTTTCTGATGCGGTTTCAAATACTACCGTTACAGTGCTACTAGAAGGGTTTGGATACATGGAAAATGTAAGTTCCTTATCCACTTCATTTAGAGACGCATCGGTGCAGAAGTCCTCTGGAATATTACCAGCGCATTCAGAGAAAGTATATAAATTTGCGGCTTGCGCAGGCGTATTTGCGGCTTGAAGTATTGGATTGGAGCAACCCAATCTTTCCAATAAGTAATCGCGCACAAAATTTACCGTTGTATCCATGTATGCAACTTGTGTTGCGCCAGTTCCCAAATACGGAACGTGTCCTGCGCCATAAAAAGTATAAAAATTAGAAGGAACACTAACTGCTTGTGCTTGTTCGTGCAACATTCTACTACCATCCAAATACATTAGAGCAACACCAGGATTTACAATTCCACGGTTATATTTTACAGTTGCATCGTTTGTGCCATGTAAAGAACAAAGTGGTAAATCCCCATTTTCCACCCAGCCGTATTGTGCCAAAGCCCCACAGAGATTAATCACGCCATTCACTTTCGAAGAGTAGCAAGGATTTCCGCTATTTCCTTCCAAACCGCCCAATGTAGACAAAACACCTTGAGGCACGTAGCCGTTAATTTCACACGAACGATCCAAATAAGCCAAATGAAGCGCTGTTATTGCGCCAGCTGAAGAACCGCCAACAAAAATATTGTTGGTATCAATTTTATAAGTGTTTATATTTTCTGCCTGATCTTTGTAAAAAAACCGCACAGAAGCGCGCAAGTCCTGCACCGCTCGCATTACCGCTTTTACAGAATTAGCGGAATCAATTGGGAAAAATCCTGTTCTGTAATCTATGGAAGCACAGACATATCCTTTTTTTGCAAATGCATTGGATAGCGCAACCATATCCGCATCCGTTTTAGATCCGCCAAGAAAACTGCCGCCATGCGTCCAAATGATTAAAGGTCTTTGTGTTGCAGTATCGCCTGTTGGCTCGTAGAAATCGAGTTTTAAGGAAGTATTCTGGTTTGAAAAAGACGTATTTTGGCCATAAACAACGTTACTGGTTATGGAAACATTGGTAAAAACATCCGTTGCATATCTGCCGGTTGAACAAGGCTCTTGCGCGTGAACTAATGCGGTAAAGGATAAAAAAAGAGTTAAAACTGTAGTTGTTCTTTTCATACTTTTTAGTTTAAAATTAATTATGGAAAATAAGTGCTTCTATAGTTGGTGACGTCCACCAATGGAATAGTTGCGTTGTATTTATTGTTTACGGATTTAATAAATTCATTCGTAAGTAATGCATTTCCTTTCGGGTTTAAAGTTAATCCATCCAACGAGACTGTGCCGCCAGAAACGAACTTCAAATTTAAACCAATTCCATTGTACATGATTCCTGTAGCTAATTTCTGGTAAAAGGCCTCCAAATCTGTTAGCGCTAAATTATTTTCAGCCGCTTGAATTTCCAAAATAGTATTATACTGTTGGGTAGTTACTCGAATTTCTTCCAATTCTGCTAGCGTTAGCACGAACTCATTTCGAAGGGGAAAAACAGAGCCCATTTGAAAACATTTTACGGAATCCAATGGTACGGAAAGCAATAGTAATTCGCCAGGAACCATTTTTCGAACCCCAAAAACGCCAGCAGTTGGATCTTCAATCATGAAAGGGTTTGCGCCAACCTGAAAAGAAATTCCAATTGGGTTATAAATTTGATTTAAGGAAGCCACTTTTTCCGGTGTAAGATTCAATCCATCATAAGGAATTGTAGTGAAAAAAGGTAAAACTGTTACATCTGGAATATTTGCCACAACACCTTTAGCGCCATTTTCCGTTAATTTATTCAATGCGATTTGAATACTTCCGCTAAATCCGTTGCCATCCGTTCCAAAAACAGGCGTCAAATTTCCAATCGCAGCGCCTTTTTTGGCGTATGCCAAGACTTCATCCATTCCAACAAAAAAGGAAAAGAACGTTGGATTCATAGAAAGTGCATCGGATAGCACTTGGCTAGAAGTTGGATTAGAAGCCATGCGTGCAAAATAAGGATTAGAATTACCCAAGCCATTTTGAGTCAGTTCAACCGCTTTTAATCCTGGAACACCAAAATTGTGAAAACCTGTAGTGAAGTTATTTTGCTGAAACAACGCTAAATCGCCCGTTGAAGAAGTTCTCACTGGAGACAAAGAAGTGATGCCTAAACAATCGGTTTTATATCCTAAAATCAAACTCGATTTTCCTTCTGCATTACACCCGATATCTGCACTTTGAATGAGAGGTTGGAGAAATTCCAGGTTTCCGACTAAGTGCAATTGACCTGCGAATATATTTCCCACGGAATTTTCCTGTCCTGCAAAAAACAAAGCATCATCCATGAATCCTGCTGTTAAAGCACCACCGATGGAAACAAATCGGGTAGCAGTTATTTCTCCCGCACTAGGATTTTTGGTACTTATTTTTGGTTTGCAGCTACTAAAAATCGTTAGTAAAAAAGAGGCAATAACCAAAAAGCTGATTTTATTTCTCATCGTTTAAAATTGATAGGTAATTGCCAATCCAGGCGCCAAGACATTTGTGGTGAATTTTCCACTCAAGTTGGTTTCTAAATTCGTGTCCGTTCTTTCAATATGGGTAAATAGCACAGAAGCATCTAAAGCAAAATGGGCTCCAATTTTTGCAGAAAATCCTGCCGTATAGTTTAATCTATTTGCATCGGGCGTTTCTGG
>JBEDAD010000069.1:0-4735 GCA_041177985.1 Bacteroidota bacterium
GCAATAATTCCACGTGCTTTGCCATCTACGATAACCAAATTTTGCATTTCGTGGCGGCTATACATTTTGATTTTGCCTTTTCCAATTTGACGAGACATTGCTGAATAAGCACCTAAAAGTAGTTGCTGACCAGTTTGTCCTTTTGCATAGAACGTTCTAGAAACCTGTGCGCCACCAAACGAACGGTTATCTAATAATCCACCATATTCGCGTGCAAAAGGAACACCTTGCGCAACACATTGGTCAATAATATTTACAGAAACTTCTGCCAAACGGTGCACGTTTGCTTCACGAGCGCGGTAATCCCCACCTTTGATTGTATCGTAAAACAATCTAAAAATCGAGTCGCCATCTCCCTGGTAGTTTTTTGCAGCATTTATTCCACCTTGCGCTGCAATGGAATGCGCACGTCTTGGTGAATCTTGAAAACAAAATGCTTTTACGTTATAGCCTAATTCAGCCAAGGAAGCCGAAGCTGCTCCACCTGCTAATCCTGTTCCAACAACGATAATATCGATATTTCTTTTGTTGGCTGGGTTAACCAGGCGAATGTGATTTTTGTGATCTGACCATTTCTTATCAATTGGTCCAACGGGTATTTTTGAATCTAATACAGACATCTTCAAGTAATTTAATTCTATTTATTCAAGTAAATTATAATTGGAATAATAGCAAATCCCAAAGGAATAAGAAGTGCAAATGCTGTTCCGAATGTTTTAATTGCTTTGTTGTATTTCTTGTGGCTTAAGCCCAAAGACTGGAAAGCGGAAGAGAAACCATGCATCAGGTGCATACTCATTACGGCCATTGCTAAAACATAGCCGATAACAGCAAATAAAGCATAATTATTTGTAGGGAAACCAGGTTTTGTTTGACCAAAGAAAGTCATTACTAATGAGTGAAGATCCTTGTATCCTTCGCCCATTTTAATGTTTACTTGTTTGTTGTAAAAATCAGTTTCGTTCTTAATTTCCATCTGTGCTTCCGCCATTGGTGTTTTTTCAAATGCACTCGTTGGAAAGAAGTTGTCGGTATGCGTCAAGTAAAGCGATTGCGATTGACTCGTTTGAGGATCTTTTACTAGTACACTGTGCAATGGCATCGGCTCCGAAGAAAATTTCATTTTCCACCAAAAGTTCGACATGTGTATTACAATGAAAATTAAAATCACACTTCCTAAAACCGCCATTTGTCGCGCTGGAAGTTTTGAATTTGCCCCCGGATTATTGTAAGCATACGGAATTGGACGCGCTTTTTTGTTTTGAATCGCTAGGAAAATCCCATCAATTGCGTGGAATAAAACAGAAAGGTACGTCAAATAAGACATTACTTTAATCAGCGGGTTGTGCGTCATGAAAAACGCATATTCATTGAAGGCTCTTTTACCTTCTTCCCCAGTTATGAAAATTAACTGCAGGTTTCCAAGTAAATGCCCTACTAGGAAAAGGCTTAAAAACAAACCGGTAAATGCCATCCAATATTTTTTGGCAATCGATGATGATAAAATTGCAGACTTACTCATATTTACTTACGTTCTAATTGAAAATATTTGTACAAATTTAAGAGTTAGAACAAACCAAATGCGCTTTGGTTCTTATTTAGACTGATTATAGATAAATTACTAAAAGTTGCTGAAGATTTAATCTGTAACCAATTTTCTTCTTTTGGTTTTACTAAAAAAACGAGGATGAAAGGTTTGGTGTTGTTTTTAGGTGTATTAGCTACGGGATGTTGCTTTGCACAGGAGGAAAAAGAGATGAAAACTTCTGTTTTTAAAGGCGAAATTGTAAAAAATGAAATCTTGGAAGTTGCAAAAAAACGTGCGGAATTGGAGGTCGTAGTTTCTATTTATCCAAATCCTTCCTATGGAAGTATCTGTATCGAAGGATATGAAGGTTCGGTAGTTACACTTCACAGTGCTTCAGGAACGTATGTTGGCACCTGGATAATAACAGAAGACAAAAAACTCACCCTTTTCGATTTGCCAAGCGGTTCTTTTGTCTGCTTAATCGATGATGGACAGGTGCAAACCATTAAAAGGATTGTTGTGCTTTAACTGTTCTATTTTAGATGCTTTTCAATTGCGTTTCTGTTTCGCTTACGTGTAAAATGTGTTCTTTTCCAAACACTAGTGCACGGTTATCTGGAATGTGTCCCGCAGGGAAATCGAAGGCAACCGGAATATTTCGGTACGTGAAATGGCTCAGAATAAGTTCTTCCAACGTTTGCCCAAATGGAACAGCAGTATCTTTCATATCGGTCATTCCACCGATAATGAAGCCTTTAATTTTATTAAAAATCCCAGCTTTTTCAAAAGCAAACAACATGCGGTCGATATGGTACAATTGTTCCGCCAGGTCTTCCACAACTAAAATGGTATTTGTAAAGTCGATTTGATCATCCGTTCCGAGGAGACTGTATAGAATACTGAGGTTTCCGCCAACAAGTTTTCCTACTGCGGTTCCAGGTTTGTTGTTTGCATTCCCCGCGACTTGGATTGTATATTCCTCACCCGTTAGCGCGGAAACCAACGTGTCCAATGCCTCGGTGGAATTTTCTGCAAAATTAAGCGGCATGGATCCGTGGATACTTTGCAAGGAGAAGCGCTGCATGCGTTGGTGAAACACGGTTACATCGCTGAATCCTATAATCCATTTTGGTTCGCGCAGCATTCCAGCCCAGTTCAATTGGTCTAAAATTCGGATACAACCATATCCGCCTCTTGCACAAAGAATCGCCTTGATTTCCGGCTCATCTATTCCATATTGAAAATCTGAAAGGCGTTCTGCGTCCGTTCCAGAAAAATAATGGTACGCGCCTAAACAGTGTTTACTGATTAATACCCGAAAACCTTTTTCAATCAATACATTTTCTGCAAATCGAACGTAGGATTCTTCAATTGCTTTTGCGGGTGCCGTGATGTAGATTAAATCTCCTTTTTGCAAGACTGGAATGGTATTTTTCAACTTTTTTTTAATTTCTTGTATCAAATGTACAATTTATCTTTTAGTCAAAGAGAAGTCAAAGAGCGCTTTCATTACTTGTGTTTTTTATGTTCATCGACTTTAGCTTTCTTAGAATAATTACTACTTTGGCGGAAACATAATTCTGGATCCTGTGATTTCTCCCTATAACGATGAATTTTTTATGAAACAAGCTTTGCAAGAAGCACATAAAGCATTTGAACTTGATGAAGTGCCAGTTGGTGCTGTTGTGGTGGCTAACAATCAGATTATTGCTCGGGCGCACAATTTCACGGAACATTTACACGATGTCACCGCACATGCTGAAATGCAGGCAATTACTGCTGCTGCAGAATTTTTGGGTGGAAAGTATTTGAGCGGTTGCACGCTTTACGTTACCGTTGAACCATGTGTGATGTGCGCTGGAGCATTGTATTGGTCGCAACTCGATAAGGTTGTTTTTGGAACGCGCGACGAAAAGCGCGGAGCAGGGCGTTTTCAAAACCAGCTGTATCACCCAAAAACCCTCGTATTAAATGGCGTTTTAGAAAAAGAATGTTCCGAAATTATGCTGCGATTTTTTCAGTCGAAACGGTAATTTTCGCTGATCTAGCACAGCAAAAACCAATAATTTAACCCTTTATTTCTTTCGTTCCATCGGAATGCAGCGCAAAACGCCCAGCTTTTCGATCGTGCACATAATCCATTTTTGGCCATGGCCAACCGCCAAACTGCGTGCGTTGGTAATCTTCAAAAGCTTGGTGAATTTCTTGTTTTGTATTCATCACGAAAGGTCCGTGTTGCACAACTGGTTCGTTTATTGGACGACCTTGTAATATCAAAACTTTGGATAGATTTTCACCATTTTTAAGTTCAATCGTTTGTGCAGCATCCACTTCCACAGCGTGGTAATGCGGAACTACTTGGTTTTCCACAACCAAACCATCGCCTTGGTAATAGTAAATGGTGCGGTTTATTCCTTCTGAAGCCGCCGGAACCGTCCAATGCGCTCCAGGATCCAGCTGAATGTTCCAAATTGCAACTTCATTTTTTGGATCAAACGCCCAAGAGTCTGGCGGTGGAGTAGAGGAGGAGTGCTTTCCAAGTTTCCCAACGAGCACTTCGATCGTTACAAGCTTGTTTGCGCTGTCGGTTTCTTGAAACTTCGGAACTTGCTCTTCCCAGATCATTTTAAAATGCGGTTCAACCATTTTGCTTTTCGCAGGAAGGTTTAGCCAAATTTGAAACAATTCCATCGGATTTTCTTTGTCTTCCTGCAGCAACGGGAACATTTCGGAATGCTGAACGCCTTTTCCAGCGGTCATCCATTGCACATCGCCATCGCCGTAGCGTCCTGCTGCGCCAGTAGAATCGGCATGGTCTACCAATCCTTCGCGCACAACGGTTATTGTTTCAAAACCCCTGTGTGGATGTCCAGGAAAACCAGGAACTTCTGTTCCGTGATACATTCTAAAACCATCTTTGATAATGAAATCTTGTCCAAGATAACGCCCTTCCAAAGAAGAGACAGGCCCCATTTTAGCATTTCCTTTCGGGAATTTATCTTCGTGGTGCACACAAAACAAAAACGGATCAGCCGTTTCCCATTGAAAACTTAGCGGTTTGATTTTTATAATTTTAGCGGATGTTGACATCGATTTTGAATCTTTTGAATTGTTGCGGGTATAACCAATAAATGGCAATGCTACTAGCGATGAAATACCGAGAGTAAGCTTGCCGAGGAAGGAGCGACGCGGATAATTATCTTTCAT
>JBEDAD010000070.1:0-9525 GCA_041177985.1 Bacteroidota bacterium
CCTTCCGATTTTGAATGGGCGCAACAACTTGCCGAAAAAGTAAGTGAATCCTGTAAATTTTACCTCCAACCGGAATGGTCAAAACAGGAACGATTCTTGCCATTGATTATCGATTTTGTGAAAAAAAATCCAAGATGGAATATTTCACTGCAGACGCATAAATTCATGAATATACCGTAAGTATGAAATTCAAGCTACTCGTTTTAAGTTTACTTTTTTTTGCATCCTGTTCCACAGCGCAACTCAAGTATTCTTCTTCCAATAAAAAAGCCATCAAACTTTTCGAACAAGGTCAAGAAGCTCCGCGTTTAACCCTGGATCCAAAAACAAAACTTCCGAATTATACTGCAGGTATTTCCTATCTGGATAAAGCTCTGGAGAAAGATCCAAAATTTTGGGAAGCGCACCTGCTTTCAGGGGAATACTATGAGTATATGGGAAATTATGAAGCCGCAATTTCACATTACGAAGCCGCTTTAGGAATAAATCCAAACCATAGTCCATCGGGAGGCACCTATTTTTTTCTCGCAAATTTGCAGCACGCTGTTGGGGAATATGAAAAAAGTCTGCGCAACCTAGAATTATTTATTCGCAATCGAAATGCCAATCCTAGTTTGGTCAAAAAAGCCTATGAAATTCAAGGAAATTGCGAATTTGCGCTAGACGCACTAAAACACCCAAAAAACTTTAATCCAATAAATATCGGTCCTGGAATCAATACCGCCGATCCTGAATATTTCCCAACGATTACAGTGGATGGAAAAACCATTTTGTTTACCCGAAGAATTGACGATAGTAGAACGCCGGCAAAAGAACAGGAAGATTTTTATGTCTCAGAACTGAATGCGCAAAACATTTGGGGAACTTCCACCCCGATGCCATCGAATGTAAATACGGTTTTAAATGAAGGAGCGCCAACCATTTCTGCAGATGGCAGATCGTTGATTTTTGTTGCTTGTTCAGATCAGTCTGGAGATAATAATTACGGAGAAAATAGAACCGGAAAAGGAAGCTGCGACCTTTTTTACACGAAAAAATTAGGCAGCCGTTGGGCAGATCCTATCAACCTTCCTGGAAATGTAAACACCTTTAGCTGGGAATCGCAGCCTTCGCTTTCTGCAGACGGAAAAACGCTTTATTTTATTCGCCGCGTGAGTAAAAGAGGTGAACCAAATGATTCCGATATTTTCGTTTCCCGATTATTGGAAAATGGGCAATGGTCAAGCGCCGAAAGATTACCGGGAAATATAAATACGCCGTACCAAGAAGAATCCGTGCTTATTCATCCCGATGGAAAAACGCTCTATTTTGCTACACGTGGACACCGAGGCATGGGCGGTTCGGATTTATTCGTTTCTAGAATGGATGCAACTGGAAACTGGTCAAATCCAGAAAATCTTGGCTATCCGATAAATACAAAATACGACGAAAATTCCTTGATGGTTTCTCCAGATGGCGAGATTGCCTATTTTGCATCGGATCGAAAAGGTGGATTTGGCGATTTAGACATCTACTACTTTACGATGCCGGAAGAACTTCGTCCCACAAAAACCCTTTATTTTGAAGGAATTGTCTTTGATATTACAGATCGTAAACCGGTTCCAGGAAAATTTCAGTTGGTGGATTTAAAAACCGGAAAAGAGGTAATCGTTTCGGAAGCGGACAAAACTACGGGAGAATTTATGGTTTCTTTGCCGGTAAATCATGAATATGCACTGAATGTAAGTTATCCCGGATATACTTTTTTCTCCAGAAACTTCAACATGTTAGATCCAAACGGTCAAAAAGCAATTCACATGGATGTGCCGATGGTGCCAATTACAAATGAACAACCAACGCTGCTAGCAAATGTTTTCTTCGATTTTGGTAAAGCAACCTTGCGCTCCGAATCCTTTATTGAATTGAATAAATTATACGATTTCCTTAAAAATAATCCGACATTGAGAATTGAAATTGGTGGACATACAGACACGCGTGGAGACGACAAGGATAATTTAAAATTGTCAAATGACAGAGCCAAAGCAGTTTATGACTATATTGTGGCCAAAGGAATAGATGCAAAGCGAATGTCGTTCAAAGGGTATGGCGAAACAAAACCTGTGCTTTCGGACAGTGAAATTGCCAAACTAGCAACGGAACAAGAACGCGAAATGGCGCATCAATCGAATCGTAGAACTGAATATAAAATACTGAAATAATGCATTTTATAAAACTTATTCGTCCAATAAACATGGCCATCATTGTTCTTACAATGTATGGCGTGCGGTATTACATTCAATCCGTCAATTACTACCAAAAAATTGACGATAATGGGATTGATTTCTTTTTACTCGTTTTTTCAACAGTCTTGATTGCCGCGGCGGGAAATATAATCAATGATTATTTTGACGTAAAGGCCGACAGAATCAATAGACCAGAGAAACTGATTATCACTAAACACATTAAAAGACGCTGGGCAATTTTAGTACATTGGATTTTCAATGGCGTTGCGTTTACCATTGCGCTTTACCTAAGTGCGAAATACCAGTCGTTGTGGTTTGTATTTATTCATCTGCTTTCTATCAATGCACTTTGGTTTTACAGCATGTTGTTTAAACGGAAAATTATCATTGGGAATATTATTGTTGCCGGTTTAACAGCTTTAGTACCTTTACTGGTGATGATTTACTTTAAAGTTGGAAATTCAAATAGCATTCCCTATTCAGAATTTAATCCGGAATCCTGGCGACCAATCATTGACGATACCATAATTTATTTGTACTTACTCGCAGCCTTTGCATTTATCCAAAACTTTGCACGTGAAATAGTAAAGGATGCGCAAGATGTGGATGGCGATAAATTGATTTATGTAAAATCTCTTCCAATGGCAATTGGTGAAAGGAAATCCTTGGTCCTAGTTGGAATTTTACTTTTTATTCTGCCGGTTTTCTATACTGGAACAGCAATTTATAATTTGAACATAGGATATTTGAGTAAAACAGTACCGTTTTTGTGTGCTTCCCTAATCAACCTATTTGTTGTAGTATGGATTTTTTCTTCTAAAAAAAGTTCCTTGAAACTATTAAATAACCTTATCAAAATCGCAATGCTTGTGGGGGTTTTAGGAACCTATTACTTGGCATATTTCCATTTATGAAATTAATTTTAGGATCAAAATCACCCCGCCGAAAAGAACTTTTGGCTGGTTTAGGCTTCGATTTTGAAGTGCGAACGAAAGAAACAGACGAATCCTTTCCAGCAGAAATGAAGCCAAGGGACGTGGCACTATACATCGCTTCAAAAAAAGCGGCGGAATTGGTTTCCGAACTTACGGAATCGGAACTACTCATTTGCGCAGATACCGTTGTAATTATCGATTCAACTATTCTGGGAAAACCAGAAAGTCGCGAAGAAGCAATTGGAATGTTATTGGCATTGTCCGGCAAAACGCACACTGTAATTACAGGAGTTGTGCTTGTTTCACTTAAAAAAGAAGTGCGGCTTTCGGTTGCAACATCAGTTGTTTTCAATTCGCTTGGATTGGAAGAAATTGAAAATTATATTGATACCTACCAACCATTCGATAAAGCTGGATCGTATGGCATTCAAGAATGGATTGGATATGCAGCAATTGAGCGAATCGAAGGCTCGTACACAAATGTCGTTGGATTACCTACGCAAGAAGTTTATCAAGCGCTGAAGCAATTCTAATAAGGTCGAAATTCATTAAACAGACGTTCACCAAACCCAAATCTATATCAATTTTAGGTACAAAAAAAAAGGCCAACTTTTCAGTCGACCTTTTGAATTTCTATATTAAATTATCTAACCTTAAACGTTACACGTCTATTTTTTGCCATTTTAAGATCTTCGTCATCCGACTCGTAAGCTTCTTCATTTGGACTTTCACTACCTTGTCCAGACGGAATTAACCTTGCTTCTGCAATTCCATTCTCCGTCAGATAAAGAATAACTGCATTTACACGCTTTGAATCCATCTTTGCGTATGCCGGCTTTTCTTCTCCAACTTTATCTTCCTGTGTATCGCTGTGCCCTTGGATTTCTAACTTCAGTGCAGGATTTGCTTTCATTTTAGAAACAATTAAATCCAATGATTCTTTTCCTACTGGCGTTAAATTATCCTTACCGAATGCAAAGAACAATTGCTGTGCTTCGATCATTTGGTTCACCGTCATTTTATCGTTCAAATTGATTGCTTTCTGGTAAATTGTAGCAGAATACTCATTTCTTTCCTCCGCAATCAAGCAATCACAAAACTGATCTTCTTCTAAAAGCATAACGGAAACCTCATCGATATAATAATACGCAGCTATAATTTGCGTCTTTTTCATATCCTTTGGTTTAAGATTATTTTCATATCTGGTTTTATCGTCCTTCATGAAATTTCCAATCGTTATAAATTTTTCTCCACCTTCTGCAGTGAACGTACCACAAATTTGTTCCCAAGAATAGGTTTTGTTGAACGTTTTAGAATCATTTTCCGGGTGTAAAATACTTGCATCAGCAATAATTGGCGTTTTATCTTCCGTAGTTGGATCTTTTTTAGTGAAACTAATACCAATGTTATTGGAAGCATATTTCGAAGCTTCTGCAAGAGAAACATTGAATTTTACGCAGTAACGCATTCCTTTTTTCAATGGTGCGTCCAATTTCCCAAGAATATACGAACGTGGAACTTTTGCTCCGAAAGAATACGCTACAATTCCAGCATAATTTGATCCGTCTTTCGCATCTTCTTTTCCATAGACATTATCTGGCACGTTTGCTGGTGAAATTTCACTTCCTTTTGCTTTAACGGGACCAAATAAATCGGATGGAACGCCCGTTGGAGAAGTCCATCCTGTTGCGATATCGATACCTTTCAATCCTTTTATTTTTCCTTCGATCGCTTCAAAACTCCCGTTGGAAACAAGGTTTTCTGTATATTGTCCATACGCAGAAATAGTTGACAACCCAACCAGAAGGATTGCACTGATTTTTCTAAAATTATTCATGGTGTAGCTCATAGTTTTTAACAGTTTTAATAAATGTTTTAACCTTCTCAGGATCAATATCCGGATAAACTCCGTGACCCAAATTTACAATATGTCTTTTACTTGTGAACGAATCTAACATTTTTCTTGTTAAATTTTCAACTTCTTTGTGGGAAGAATACAACGCACACGGATCTAAATTTCCTTGTAACGTTCGAGAATCTCCAATTTCCTTGCGAATAGCAACGCTATCCATGTTCCAATCCAAACCAACTGTTGCGCAATTTAATTTTGCAATTGCAGGAATGGAGAGAATTGCGCCTTTCGAAAAGATCGTTAATGGAACCTCCGTTAGGGCATTTGCAATTTTATCCACGTATTTCAATCCAAATTCAGCATATTGTTCTGTTCCCAAAATTCCAGCCCAAGAATCAAACAATTGCAGCATGTGCGCTCCTGCTTTTACTTGTGCTTTCATATACTGAATTGTCACATCCGTAATCCGACTTAGCAACTCGTGTGCCAAAATTGGATTGGTGTACAATAATTTTCTGGATTCCGAGAACGTTTTTGAACCGTGTCCTTCCACCATGTAGCAAAAAATTGTCCACGGAGCGCCTGCAAAGCCAATCAGTGGAACTCTGCCATCCAATTCCTTGTTTGCAAGTTGAATTGCTTCTAGAACATATCCCAGGCGATCCTCGATATCAAAATTCGTTTCTGCAAATCGCAAGCCTTCTTCGCTTCGGATTGTTTTTTCAAACCAAGGCCCTTTTGCTTCCAGCATTTGGTATTCCAAACCCATTGCTTCCGGAACGACTAAAATATCCGAAAAAATAATTGCAGCATCTACGCCTAGCAAATCAACTGGTTGAACAGTAACTTCTGCTGAAAATTGCGGCGTTTCAACCAATTCTTTAAATCCAGATAATTTTGCACGAACTGCTCTGTATTCGGGTAATATTCTACCTGCTTGACGCATTAACCAAACGGGATATCTTTCGATTGACTCCCCGCGTGCGGCTCTTAAAATAAGATCATTTTTTAATTCCATTGCCAACAAAGATAATCATTCCTTTTATTTTGAATCGTTCCAATACATAACTACCAGATTATTGGTTTTTTTCCATGTGCCAAAAGATAGCTATTCGCTTGGCTAAAATGCTTGGAACCAAAGAATCCGCGGTATGCTGACAATGGCGAAGGGTGAACCGTTTTGAGAATTAAATTTCGCTCTGCATCCAATTTTTCTGCTTTTGTTTGGGCTTTTAATCCCCAAAGTAAATAAACGATTTCCGTTTGCTCTTGGTTGATTACTGAAAGCACCGCATCGGTGAAGCGTTCCCAGCCTTTGCCTGCATGACTATCCGGCTTTCCTTCTTCTACTGTTAATACTGTGTTTAACAACAAAACACCTTGTTCCGCCCAACGCCGAAGATTGCCATTTGCGGGAATTGGTTTTCCTGTATCGCTTTCTAATTCTTTGAAAATATTTTTCAGACTTTTAGGAAATGGAAAAACCGTTTCTTCCACCGAAAAACATAATCCATGCGCAAATCCTTTGGTTGGATAAGGATCTTGGCCAAGAATTACGACTTTTACGTTGTCCAATGGACAAAGATTTAAAGCTTGATATAGCTCTGATTTTTTCGGAAAAATGCGGTCGCCAGTTACAACGTATTGTTGTTCAACGTATACCATCAAATCCTTGAAATAGGATGTAGACATTTCATCCTTCAATGCTTCTTTCCAGGATTTCTCCAATTCAATTTCCATTTCTCTGAAATTTACATTCAAAATTAGCACATTAGAAGCAATTGCAAATAGAACATTTCATTTATCTTTGCTGCTATGATGAAGAAACTAATTTTCTGCTTTGCGTTGGCACTTCTATACTCTTGCGGTGATGCGAAACCAAAAGAAACCGAAATCCAAGAAGTTGCCGAAGATACCTCCAAACAAACAGTGGAAGAAATGGCTAAAAGGCACATTGAAGGTAAACTTTCGATTCCAGCAACGGAAAAATACACTTACAGAATTTACAAGGAACATTTGGATGACGATGGAAAAATCGATGCAATTATTACTGTAAATAGAATGGAATTCGCCATGGACGAAGCGTCCAAGTCTAAAAATACAGCGAAATTGGCTGAAATCGGATTTATGGGGAATTTTAACTATATATTTTTATTCGATGGTGGACTAAACATGATCTCACCGCAAATTGCAATTCCTTCGAGTCCTATGGCGGAATTAGTTGTTTCCTTCGAGAATATTCAATCGGAAAAATTCAAAGACATTTTAGTTGATTTCCGAATAAAAAATGCGTCGTACAAAGATTACTACGTGGTCTCAAACCATATTCCAAGAAGGGTTTTTCAATGGAAAAATTTTGATGGTCTAACAAGTAACACATCGGAAGCTTATTATTTTGAGTACGGAGATGGTACGATGACAGAAATTAAGGATATCCTTGTGAAAAAGGCAATTCTAAAACAACCTACAAAAGAAGTCGACGTATCAACGTATGAACCGGAACTAACTAAAACGGATGAACTTGTTTTTCGCTTTTTTTACCACCCAAAAGAAGGTAAATACATGACAATGAAGAAATAAAACAACAAGACGAAGTCAAAATGAATTCGCCTTGTTTAATTTCTATTTGTTTAATTTTTATTCGTTTAAAACGAACCTCTCAAAGTAACATTAAAGTTTCTTCCCGGAGCGGAAATATTAGATGCAAACACGCGGTAGTTCTGATCCAAAATATTCTCACAAGCAACTTGCAACGACACGTATTTATTGAATTGGTAAGACAATCGCGCATTTACCGAAAACCAAGATGGCATTCCGTCCGGTAAAGCGAACGCCTGGTTATCTTCGCCCGAAGGACTATAATCAGCAATTCGTTTTCGAGCGCTGTAGTGCACAAATACATCTGCGCGGAACTTTTTATCCATGATTTGAATCCCAAATTTCCCAAATGCCGGTGGTATATGATCCAATGGAATCGCTGTTGAATCGGTGACAATTCTTGCTTGAGTATAATTATAAGTGCTATACACGACAACATTGTTGTTAATTCTACCATTCAACGCTAATTCCAAGCCATATAAATAGGCGTTATTTGAATTTGTCATCGCGACAACTTTACTCATTGTTCCCGCATACAAAAGGGAATCCTGTCCTTCAAACGTAAAGTTTTGAACCGTCAATGCGTTGCGATACAAGGTATAAAAACCAGTTACGTGAGCAGTTAAACCATTATCAAATTGATTGGATATTCCAAACTCAGCGTTGTAGGTGTACTCTGGTTTTACGTTTGGATTTGGGACAAAAACGGTTCCCGCAACAGACTCAAACACTTTGCTTAGATCATCCACATTTGGCGCTCTGAAACCAGTTGAAAATGCTGTTGTAATCCGACATTCGATCGTTGGTATGTAGATTAATCCAATCGAACCATTCAAGGAACTGTTATTTTGCTTTGCTTCTTTAAAGGGGAAATTAAAAAATGTTGTATCTGTAAATTTTGCATTCAGTCCAACATTTGAAAAGCGCAAGCCATCGTTTAAAATAAATTTTTCACTCAATTCAATGGTATGCGTCGCATAAACCGCAATGGAATTCATCGAAGCGCCTCCTGAAGCATAGCGCGTATCCAAAGGAGATTCAATTCCAGTTGAAATATCTTTTACAAAAGCAGTAGATTGAACATTATTGTACCAACCTTCCATTCCATAACGAATTTCGTGTCTTCCTACAAATTTTGCAAAATCCAGATTTGCAGTGAAAATATCCAAGTTTTCAATACGGTTATTTTGCTCCACCTGCTGGTATCTTCGGTCAATTCTACTCTCCTCAATTTGCTGGTATCCAACTATTAATCGGGCTTCTTCATACAATATAGTGTTTTTTGAAATGTCCAAAGTGTAAGAAGCGAACAAGCGATTTTGAGGACCATAATACCATTCGCCAAACTTTGGTTTTCCAGCAGAAATTTGCGTCAAGCGATCATACCGATCAATAGTTGTAGAACTGGAATACTGCAGGTTTACGGTATGTTTTACATTTTCGTTTTGTTTGAACAGGAATTTCTGCAACACATCATATTGAGCGTAACCTGAACCAACTTGTAAATTCGTGTCTGCGTTAACAATCATCGAATCTTTCCCATTGAATTGTTGCACGTACCACGGTCGCGATCCAAAATTCCCAACAGAGGGATTCCGATTGGCACCTTGGCGTAAATCCCCAAAATTGGAATACGTAAAAGAAGTTAATGATCCAAATTTTTTCCTACCAACAGAAACATCGGCATGCTCTGCATAACCAGACGCTGCGGACATATAGCGCGTATACGCATTTGCTTTCACCTTCGTTTTACCAGTTGTAGATAGAATTGGATTTTTTGTGGAGAATGACATTACACCGCCCAAAGCATCCGAACCATACACAACTGATCCGGGACCGTAAACAATTTCTACACGATCCATTATTGCATTGTCCAAGGAAATAACATTTTGTAAATGTCCGCCGCGGTAAATTGCAT
>JBEDAD010000071.1:0-7613 GCA_041177985.1 Bacteroidota bacterium
AATCAAGAAGTTTTGAACGTAATCCCTTACGCCTTCTTCTAATGTATGGAATCCACCAGTATATCCTGCAGCGAGCATTTTAGACATATCCGCTTCGGTAAAATACTGGTATTTATCTCGAATATCCATTGGAGTGTCGATAAACGTAATGTTTTCCACTTTCTCCATGTTTTTAAACGTGTTTTTCGCAAGATCAAGAAATGTTCGAGCCTTACCCGAACCAAGATTGTAAATCCCTGAATTCGGTTTCTTTTCCAATAAAAACAAACAAACTTCCACCACGTCTTTTACATAGATGAAATCGCGCAATTGACCACCATCCGTGTATGCAGGATTATGGGAACGGAATAATTTCATTCCACCCGCTTCATTGATTTGTCGGAAAGCATGAAAAATCACACTTGCCATTCTACCTTTATGGTATTCATTGGGACCGTAAACATTGAAAAATTTCAATCCTGCCCAAAATGGCGGCTGTTTCGTTTGCGTTAAAACCCATTTATCAAAATCATTCTTAGAATCTCCGTACGGATTCAATGGTTTTAAACTTGGAATTAGCGCTGGATCGTCCGAATAACCATATTCTCCCAATCCATACGTCGCAGCGGAACTTGCATAAACCAATGGAATATTGAATTGCACACAAGCATTCCAAACAGCCTTCGAATAATCTACGTTCAATTCATCAAAAATTGCCTTGTCGAATTCTGTCGTATCCGTTCGCGCACCAATATGAAAAATCATTTCTACTTCAGCACCAAAATCTTGGAGCCATTGGATGAAATCGTTCCGGCCAATTTTTGCAGCCATGGTTTTTCCTTCCAGATTTTTTGCCTTTTCCGTCTTGGAGAAATCATCTACGACAACGATATTATCGTATCCAGCTTTGTTTAGTCGACTGACCAAACAGCTCCCAATAAATCCGGCTGCACCAGTTACTATAATCATGTTTTTAATTTGGGGGATGAAATTTCAGCGTGTAAATTAGAACAAACCGTTTATTTCTGCATCTATTGAATTGATAATTTTACCTAAATCTTCCTGGCTTACCGGAAAACGGTTATTATCCACGTCGATAATCAATAATTTACCTTTATCATAGGTAGAAATCCAAGCTTCATAGCGCTCGTTAAGTCGTTTTAAATAATCCAAACGAATACTTTCTTCGTAGTCTCTCCCACGTTGTTGGATTTGACTCACCAAGGTTGGAACGCTTGCTCTTAAGTAAATTAACAAATCGGGAGCAGAAACAAAGGAATCCATTAAGTTGAACAATGAAAAATAATTCTCAAAATCACGCGTAGTCATAAGTCCCATGGAATGAAGGTTTGGGGCAAAGATAAACGCATCCTCATAAATAGTACGATCTTGAATAACGGTTTTTTCGGTTATTTGTATCTCTTGTGTTTGCGTGAAACGGCTGTTCAAATAGTAAATTTGAAGGTTAAAGGACCAACGCTGCATGTCTTCATAGAAATCGTTCAAGTAAGGGTTTTGCTCCACGTCTTCAAAGTGCGTTTCCCATCCGTAATGTTTAGCCAACAGCTTCGTTAACGTTGTTTTTCCTGAACCAATATTACCAGCAATTGCTATATGCATGTTTCCTTTATTTTAGACGCCGAAATTACAACAAATGATGTTATTATTGATTAAATAGCAGCGTATATTTATATATTTTATTCTCCGTTCGAAAATAGAAAAAATTACCCGATATTTTCACTTCAAAAACATTTTTGATTGGCAAATCGATTAATTTCTTTTCTGGTACAGCTAGATTATAAAGTAACAGCTGGTTGTTTTGAACAAGGACAAGGTTATTCTCCTTCACAGCAAAATCCTGGATATTCTCAAATTTAGTTGCGCTCAACAATGAACCGTAGACATCGAACTGGTAAATTGTGCCAGCTGCATCACATAAAAACAATTGATTGTTCCACTCTTGGAAAGATGCAATCATCGAAATATTCAAAATCCCTTTGAGATTGCTGATTTCCTGAAACTGATTCGTTCTGCCCAAACTCAATAAAAGCAATCTAGAATTCAGTTGATCCAATACCCACAATTTATCGGACTGACTAGAAACTGCGATATGCGTTGCATTTCCAATTCCAAATCCGGAAAGATCTATGCATTGCTCGCTCAAAGTCATGGTATTATCCAACAAACAAATTAGTTGTTGTTCCTCTGAAAAGGTTATCCATTTCATTGGATTAATAGACTGAATGGAAGTTAGTCGGCCAAAAGATTTACTGCTTTGAAAAAATTGGAGAACACCGGCAGAATCATATTTTTGGATTACATTTTTGGACGTAATGATGCAATTTTCCAAGCCATCCAATGCCCATTTTTCATCTTGACCCATTTCCAATTCGCTAACCTTCAACCAGCGCGTAGAATCGCTTTTCTGAGCAAAAGAAATGGTGAAAAAACCCATTAAAACTATACTAATTGCTATTTTCATCCTTTTTGAAGAAGCTTATTTTCCGTTAAAATTACCTGCTGAATTTCATTTAATATGTTTCGATCATTTGACAAGCGAGGTACTTTATTTTGCCCTCCAAGTTTTCCTTTATTTTTTAGCCATTGATCAAATATTCCTTCCGTAACCTTTTGAATTATTGGCGGATCTAAAATTAAATTATTGTAGCGCTTTGCATCATAATCCGAGTTTATTTCCCGCAAATGTTCATCTAAAAGGAACGAAAACCGATTGAAGTCTTCTGGTTCTTTGCTAAACTCAACTAGCCATTCATGCGCTCCATGTTCACTGTCCGACATAAAAACTGGACCTGCGGTATATTCTTTAATTTCCGCGTCGGTTTTTGAACAAGCATGCGTAATTGCGCGTTCTGCATTGTCCACTATCAATTCTTCCCCAAACGTATTAATGAAACTTTTTGTTCGACCAGTAATTTTAAACCGAAAAGGCAGTACGGAAGTAAATTGCACCGTATCCCCAATAATATAGCGCCACAACCCAGCATTTGTTGAAATGACAATGGCATAATTTACGCCAGTTTCGACTTCTGATAAATTGATGATTTCTGTCGAATTCACGCCATCATAAGCAGACATTGGGATAAATTCATAGTAAATTCCATAATCCAGCATCAACAGTAATTCGTTGGAATTTATTTTATCTTGAATACCAAAAAAGCCTTCCGATGCATTGTACGTTTCCACATAGTGCATGGATGGATCTGGAATTAATTTCTCAAATTGCTTGCGATATGGCTCAAAATTAACACCGCCGTGCATAAACAATTCTAAATTCGGCCAAACTTCTTTTAAATTACTTTTTCCTGTTATCTCTAAAATTTTCGTGGCTAAAACAAGCGTCCAACTCGGCACTCCAACGATAATGCAGACGTCTTCATGCATTGTGCTCATTGCCATTTTTTCAATCTTGGATTCCCATTCACTCATCAACGCAATTTCTTTGGATGGTGTTCTTCGAATTTCTGCCCACCACGGAAGATTTTTCACAATAATGGCGGAGAGATCTCCGAAATAAGAATCTGAATGAAGGTGGTTTACCTGCGTGCTTCCGCCAATAACCAAATGTTTTCCGGCGTATAATCTTGCATTTGGAAAATTCTCATAATACAATGCAAGTAGGTCTTTTCCACCTTTGTAATGGCAATCTTCCAAGGATTCTTTGGTTACTGGAATTAATTTACTTCGACTGGAAGTTGTGCCAGAGGATTTTGCAAACCACTTTGTTTCTGTTGGCCAAAGAATATTTTGCTCGCCCTGAATCAAACGATCAACATACGGTTGAATGTCGGGATATTCTTGAATTGGAACGAATTGTTTGAAATCTGCGTATGTTTTTATGGAGGAGAAGTTGTACGTAATACCCCATTCTGTTTGTTGAGAAGCAAGGACCATCTTTTCAAATAATTCTTGCTGCACTTCCAGTGGATGTTTTTTAAACAGATCGATTTGATGCGTCCGCTTTTTTAAAATCCAAGCAAATATAGAATTGAAAGACATACGCTTAAATTAAATATTTGCTTAAATGTAAACAAAAAAAAGCCATTCATAATTGAACAGCTTGACTATTTTTCAGTTTGGTGAATATTTTATCCCCAAATTAAAATAGAAGCAAGAATAGCCAATGCAATTACTGTAAAGATGGTACCTACTGCTACTGTTGAACTTTCGAAAAAATTATCTGACATAGTATTTTTTTTCTCAAAAGTAAAAATTTTTTTGTTCCCAAAACTTACTTAAACCAACTTTCTTTTAATTCGAAGCTAATTTTTAATAATTCTAGGTATACAGACATTTTAAAATAGTTTTTTTCAGCAAAAAGCCACCCTGAAATCAGAGTGGCTTCCTTATACGTGTTTTTTGTTTTATTCTCTTGAACCCATTATTCTAAGCAATGACAGGAATAAATTGATGAAAAGGATGTACAACATCAAACCACCAACCAAGGATAATTTATTTCTATCTAAAGCAGAAAGATCAGAATCCTGTGACATATTCTTCAATTGCTGCATGTAGTAAGCTGTTAATCCGGTAAATACAAATACACCAATTACGGAGATTACAAAGTCCATCATTTCGCTTTTCATGAAAATATTCACGATTCCAGCGATAAAAATACCAATGAAAACCATGTACAATAAACTTCCGAATTTAGTAAGATCTGTTTTGGTAGTGTAACCCAAAATTGCCATTCCAGCGAATGCTCCTGCAGAAACAAAAAATGTTGAAACGATAGAAGGCATTGCGTAAACTAGAAAAATAGAGCCTAGACTTAAACCCATTAAAGCGGAATAAGCGATGAAAAGCACCATCAAAACCGCCAAAGAAAGACGTTGGTAGGCCATTTGAATTAACAAACCTAGTCCAAGTGGCGCAAACGCTACAACATAGAAAACTGGAGAAATGGTTCCTTGTGGTGTAATAAAATACGCTTGAAAGAATTCTGGTGTTCCAACTTGGTATGCAATTAATCCTGAAATTGCCAATGCTCCAAACATGTATCCATATACATTTTTGAAAAAATCACGGGTTACTTCTTTCGTGAATTCGCCGTTTTGGTTTAAAATATTATTCATTGTTTAATGTAATTTAGCTTGTACTAAGTTAATAAATTCTTTTCTAGTTGCATCATTTTTCAAAAATAATCCTGTAAATGCGCTTGAAGTAGTAACCGAATTTTGTTTTTGAACGCCGCGCATCTGCATGCACATGTGGGAACATTCGATTACAACAGCCACTCCTTTCGGATTTAACGTGCGCTGGATGCAATCTCTGATTTCAATGGTCAAACGCTCCTGTACTTGCAAACGACGCGAATAGGCATCCACAACTCTTGGGATTTTACTTAATCCAACAATTTTTCCGTCTGGAATATAAGCGATGTGTGCTTTCCCGAAAAATGGCAACATGTGGTGTTCACACATGGAATAAATGTCGATATCTTTTACAATCACCATTTCAGAATATTCTTCGTGGAAAATTGCTTGTTTTATAAGATCGTCTGGATTTACTTTATAGCCATTGGTTAAAAACTGCATTGCTTTTGCAACACGTTCCGGCGTCTTTAACAAACCTTCACGTTGCGTATCCTCGCCTAATTTATGAATGATTTCTTCGTAATGATTTGCGAGTTCGTTTGTTAGCTTTTCGTCGTACATTTCCTCTAAAGTTTGTTTGATTGTAGAAGGTATAACAACCCAAAATTAAAATGGTTCTTTCCCACCAAAATATTCCACATAATTGTTTTCCGTTTCAATCAATTTTATCTTTACTAGTTCGCCACCAGCATCAGCAATTGGTGCTTTAATTCGATCCCAGATCTGAATTGCCATATTTTCTGTTGAAGCGAGCATTCCAGCTAAAAATGGAACATCCAAATTCAAATTCTTATGGTCTAAAGGCTCAATAACTTCTTCTTTCAGAATGTTACTTAAATCTTTCAGATTAATCACAAAACCGGTATCCACACTTGGTGTACCTTTAACGGTTACGTAGATTGCAAAATTATGTCCGTGCCAGTTTTTGTTGGAACATTTCCCAAACACTTCCCAGTTTTTTTCTTCTGACCAATCCTCTCTCCACAATTTATGTGCAGCATTGAATGTTTCTCTGCGGGTAATATATATTGTATTCACTGTTTTAATTTATGCCACAAAGATACTTTAGAATTTGGAATTACGAATTGGATAAAGGGAATTATCACACTTTCAGGCATTTTTACGAATAATATGGGCTACCTTTGCCCCATGGAAGAACGATTGGATAAAATTTTAATACAACGGAATTTAGTGAGTTCACGTGTGCGTGCCGAGCAAATCATACGAGAAGTTGGCGTGCGTGTGGAAGGGAAATTAATCACTAAAAACGGTAAAAAATTCCCAATCGACTGCAACATTGATATGATTGAAGTGGAAATTCCATGGGTTTCTCGCGGCGCCTTGAAACTACTGGAAGCTATACACCAATGGAAACCGACGATTAAAGGAACCACGATGATGGACATTGGTGCTTCCACAGGCGGATTTACGGAAGTTTTACTGCAAAATGACGTTGCGAAAGTATACTGCGTTGATGTTGGGAAAGACCAATTACATGAAAAAGTGAAATCCGACGCGCGCATTGTGAATTTGGAAAGAACACATGTACGGGAATTAACTTCCAACACGATAAAAGATCCAATCGATGGTTGTGTAATTGACGTGGCATTTATCTCCCTGGAAAAAATATTCCCTTTCATTCACGCTTTTATGAAAACGGATGCTTTTGTAATTGCGCTGGTAAAGCCGCAGTTCGAAGTTGGGAAAGAGAATGTTTCTAAAGGAGGAATCGTGAAAAATAAAAGTTTATATCCTGAAGTAATTGAAAAAATCAAAGCAGCGGCGAAGGTGAATAATCTCATTTACCAAGGACACATAAATTCACCAATATTAGGTGGCGATGGAAATACAGAGTTCTTGATGCTTTTGAAAAAGAATTAAAAAGCGCGTCCAGCCGAACTTTTGATCAGGTAAAGATTTCCCCTCTAAAATAAAGGTTTATTTTTCTTCTTTAGAACAGTTCAAAATAAGGGTTTTTGTATCTTTGTACCGAGTTATGACGGAAGGAACAAAAAAACAATTTAATGTGCGAGAAATTCGGGATCAATTTCCTGCACTTCGCCAATTGATCTATAATAAAAATCTAATTTATTTTGACAATGGCGCGACCTCGCAAAAGCCTCAAGTAGTGTTGGATGCGATAAATAATTATTACTCCAAGGACAATGCAAATATCCACCGCGGTGTGCATTACATGAGTCAAAAGGCAACAACGGAGTATGAAACCGCCCGCAAAACAATCCAAACGTATTTACACGCTAAAAAATCCGAAGAAATTATTTTCACAAAAGGAACAACAGATGGAATCAATCTAGTTGCCTCTTCGTATGGAGAATTGCTTGTTGCAGGAGATGAAATTTTGATCACTGCCATGGAACACCATTCCAATATTGTGCCGTGGCAAATGCTCTGCGAGCGAAAAAATTTGACCTTGCGTGTTGCACCAATCAATAAAAAAGGGGAATTGATTTTGGAAGAGTTCGATAAATTACTTTCGACTAAAACAAAATTGGTTGCCGT
>JBEDAD010000072.1:0-2932 GCA_041177985.1 Bacteroidota bacterium
GCAACGATGTAAGCTGCCGTTCTCAAATCTGTTTTGTATTCAACCGAAGAAGCAACCACTTTTTTGAAAGAGATCAATAGTTTTGACTCCAGTTTACCAATCACGTCGTCCATTGTCCAGATTTCGCCACTTTTATTTTGTAACCATTCAAAGTAGCTGCCAATAACACCGCCAGAATTACACAAAATATCTGGAATAACATCGATTCCACGTTTCAAAAGAATTGCTTCACCTTCTGGATTCGTAGGGCCATTTGCACCTTCCGCAATAACTTTGGCTTTTATTAAATGTGCATTTTCTTCTGTTATTTGATCACCTAAAGCCGCAGGAATACAAATATCGCAATCCAATGTAAAGAATGTGGATGGATCAATTGCATGCGCCTTTGAATAGCCAGCAACTCTGCCATTATTTGCAGAAGTATACGTCAACAAATCCTGTGGATCAATTCCATCTTCTGCGTAAATTGTTCCTGAAGCATCCTGAACAGCAGTAAGAATCGCTCCTTTTTCCTTCATGAAAAGCGAAGCCCAATGTCCCACATTTCCAAAACCTTGCACAATGTATTTTTTTCCGGACAAAGAAGTTTCTTTCCAGTCTGCCCAGGCTTGAAGTGTTACAACAACACCAAAACCTGTTGCTCTATCTCTTCCTTCCAAACCACCTGTTCCAACTGGTTTCCCCGTTACAACGTGTGCGAAATTAGAACGCTCAGAAGGACTTTTAGTTGACATGTACGTATCAGCAATCCAAGCCATCATTTGAGGCGTTGTATTCACATCTGGCGCAGGAATATCGATATCAGGACCGATATTATCTCCCAAAGAATACGTGAATCGACGTGTAATTCTTTCCAACTCACTTTGAGAATAATTTGCTGGATCTAATTGAACACCACCTTTTCCTCCACCATACGGCAAACCTGCCAGTGACGTTTTCCAAGTCATCCAAGTTGCTAAAGCTCTAGCCGCAGCGATATCTACAGACGGATGGTAGCGTAAACCGCCTTTGTACGGTCCAAGTGCATTGTTGTGTTGCACACGGTATCCGGTAAATACTTCCACTGAACCGTTATCCATTTTTACTGGAAAATGCACAACAATTTCGTTATTAGTCGTTGCCAGGATTTTACGAATATTTTCATCCAATCCCATCACATTGGCAGCAGTTTCGAATTGGTACTGTACACTTTCGTACATGCCTTTTTTCTTTTTCTCTTCCGTTTCCATAAAGATTTTAATAAATAAAATTTAATAAATAAAGTTTACACTAATTCGTTCAATTATTTTTAATTTCTTTTTTTAGCTCAACTACCAGTGCTAATAATTTTAAATCACAAAAAAAAAATGTTTTAAATAAAGGTTTTAACCAATCCAAAAAAAATTTAGTTCATTTTTTTTGGCAAAACTCTACATTTAAAATTAATATGCAATCTTTTTTTTAAATAAATTTTCGATTCTCTTGCATTACTTTGAAAGAAAAGAGAATTCGTCCTTAAAAAAGATTGAATTAACCAAGTTGTTTCTGTTTTTAAACCCGATGTTATAATTTGATTATCAGTTGTTTTGAGCAGTATCAGATTAAATTATCATGACTTTTAGGAGCTCTAAAGTAAAATTTAGTAATTTCGAACTTGCTTAAAATAAACAGCAGTAGTTAGAAATGTCAAAACAGTATTATTTTTCCTTTGTTCTAGCGGCGTTATCCTTTATAACGGTTAAAAGAATTCAGAAAGCTGGAGTGGAGCAATACCATTACTTTCAAACGGTTTTTCAGAAGGAAAATGGCTGGTTTAATTTTAAGGAACCATCTTTAATACTAAATCTTCCTTTTGAATTAAGAGAAATTTCAGGAATTACAGATCTAGGTGGATCGGAAATCGCATGTGTTCAAGATGAAAATGGGCTGATTTTCATCTACAATCTCCTATCCGATTCCATTACTAACCAATATAATTTTGGGTTAAATGGCGATTACGAAGGTGTAACGCGCGTAGATAGTACCTTTTATGTTTTGCGGAGTGATGCAACATTACTGGAAATTGCATTTCCCTACGATTCTTTACACGTGAAAGAGACGAAGTTAAATATTCCGGAAAAAGACAACGAAGGATTGTGCTACGACGAAAGAGATAACCGTTTGCTTGTTGCTCCTAAAAGTAAATTTGGAAAAGGAAAGATTTTAAAAGATATTCGGGCAATTTACACAATCGATTTGGCGACAAAAGAATTGAATGAAACACCGCTTTTTTTAATCAATATCACTGAAATTGAAGCGTTTGCAAATAAACATTCCATTCAACTTCCACAAAAAATATCCAAGCAATCTTCGGATAGTATTTCCGCTTTAAAATTCATGCCTTCCTCACTTGCTGTGCATCCAAAAACAGATGATATATATATTGTCTCAGCAGTTGATCACACGCTTGCAGTTTTTGATAAAAAAGGAACATTGTTGAACTTTCTCTTATTGAATGCTGAATTATTCAACAAACCAGAAGGGATTACATTTCTTTCAAATGGCGATTTAATCATCACAAACGAAGGACAAATGGGCGTTCCTTCGCTTTTGAAATTTGAATGGCTAAAATTAAAAGCTGAATAAATAGCTTCTTGAAAAGAGTTCGTTTTACTCCATTTAAACCGTTTATTTCTTTTTATTTCTCATCACAACAAACCAGATCCAGTTTTTTTTGTTTTTAAAGTGTTCTTTTTTTGTAACTTGTAAGTGAAATAAGACATAAAAATTCGTCCAAAACAGACGTGCATTTTTTGGCTTATTTACAAAATGAATTTCTTCATGCGTCATCTTGTAATCGGAAAACTGTTATACAATAAATACAAACGGTCATGGAAAAAGAACATTTTTACGGAACAGTAACCGACGCCATCAAAGCTTTCAAACTTCAGGGCTTTCTATTGGACTTGAATTT
>JBEDAD010000073.1:0-8250 GCA_041177985.1 Bacteroidota bacterium
TGCTTTTTTAATTTAAATTTATTAGCGATATGAAAACAACATTTATTTTTAGCTTTATTACACTCTTCTCTTTTGGGCAGAAGTTAGTGGTATTGCCATCCGAAATCAAAAAAGTGACTGTGTTTTTTCAAGGTGCACAGGTAGAACACTTCAAATCTGTAGAATTGCGAGCGGGTAAACAAGAATTGGTTTTTGAAAAAATGACCGACTTTTTAGATCCAAGTTCTGTGCAGGTAAAAGCAAAAGGAGAACTTACAATCCTATCCGTTCGTACCCGAAAAAACTACGAAGATTTAAAAATATCCAATGCTGAAATAAGTGTGTTGAATGCCAAACGAAAAAAACTCGAAGAAACCGATATTCTCCTACGGGATGAATATGAAATACTTTCACTGGATAAGAATCTGTTGATGACTAATCGCGATTTAAAGGGCAATGAGCAAGGTCTAAAAATTGCAGAACTTAAGGAGGCATATACTTTCATGCATCAAAAATTAACTGAAATTACAGCACGCCAATCCGCTATTTATGAAGCATTAGAAAAGTTGAATAAGGAGATGAATCAATTGGAACAAGAAATTATAAGCCAACGGAGCAAACCGGTAATTAATTTCACGGAAATAATCGTTGAAATTGATGTTGAAAAAGCTACGAAAGGAGAATTTTATTTTTCATATATCACTCCGAATGCATCCTGGAAACCCTATTACGATATGCGAAGTGATGGTATTGGAAAGCCCGTTCGATTGGAAGCAAAAGCTTTAGTCAATCAAACATCTGGCATTTCATGGGATGCAGTCGATTTAGTGCTTTCCACCAATGATCCATATGATAATTCCAAAGAACCGCAATTAAATCCATGGTATTTAAACTACCAAAATTACCCGCCACAAAAACAGATCTACACCAGACAAATTCCGCAAAATGATTATTCTGGGGAGAAATTACGCGGAGAAGTTATTGATGCTTCAACGGGCGAGCCATTGCCGTTTGCTAAAATTTCCTTTCCATCCAACCCAAATGTTGGTGCAGTTACAGATTTTGACGGAAAATTTGAACTAATTGTTCCGCGAGGAGAAAAATTCGTTGTGGCTTCATACGTTGGCTATTCGCCCAGACAATTAGCAATTACAGCTCCTTATTTGAAGTTCTTTATAGAAAGTGAAGCAATTGATCTGGAAGAAGTAATGATCTCTTCAAACGCATCCATAACCCGTCAAGATATTTCCCGATTACCTGCAAGAAGTGCAGACGGTATATTTTCAAAAAGAAAGGACAAAACGGATGGTAAAGCAAATAGATATGTATCTGAGAATGTTCGAAACGAAGATGTTAGATACAATTACTCGCCAACTGCAGGGTCCATCGCCGTTCAAAAAGATTTACGGATGGAATATGCAATACAATCCAAATTCACCATTCCATCAGACGGTTTAGATTGCCGTGTTCAAATTGCGAATTACGAACTTCCTGCAAGTTATGAATACCATTCCGTACCAAAAATAGACCCATCCGTTTATTTGGCTGCTCAAATTTCTGGTTGGGAAAAATTAAATTTATTGAATGGTGAATCCAACCTATATTTTGATGGAACTTTTATTGGAAAAACATATATTGATGTGAATTCAACAAAAGACACCCTATCCTTTTCGCTCGGAAAAGATTCTAAGATTCAAATCGAACGCAAGCGGATTGTAGAAAAAAGCACGAATAAAACAATTGGTTCACGCCAAAAATTTGAAGTTACCTGGGAGGTGAAAATAAAAAATAATGGCGGTTCTATCTTGCCAATTGTTATCAAAGACCAATTCCCGATATCTGTTATTAGTGATATTAAAGTGAAACGAGGTGACGCAGAGGGCGGAAAAATTGACGATAAAACTGGAATTATCACATGGAACCTCAACTTAAATGCTCTGCAAAGTAAATCTATCGTTTTTGATTATACGGTGGATTATCAGAACGGACAAGTATTATTCATAGAGTAAAATAATCTTAATCTGGGAAAACGAATTTTCAACGAAGTAATTGATTTTCATACGGTATCGGTTAGGGTTTTTCTTAACCGATATTTGTTTTTTCCTTAATTCTACCGATAACCATTAAATCATAGAGCACTTTAAACCAAATCAGAATACAAGGAAATACCTTCAACTGAAAGGGCTCTATAAATTCATTTCGCACAACTTTAGGGAAAAGATCGGTAGGAGAAATAGTAGTAAAAATGAAAGCCATCACAAATAAAACCAAATTTAACGGCGACTTGTTTCCGGAAAAAAACCAAATTGCTGCACCAGAGAAGGCGATGATAAAAGTTGGTGATTCCGCTTTATGGTTAAAAATAACCGTCCAAAGTAAAATTGAAACTAGCATCAATAAGCGGAAATGAGGATTGGCGTATTGTTTAATTCTTACAAGCGGAACTAAAAATAAAAGTACGCCAATACCAACAACAAACAACTTGTTTCCAGCCCACCCAAACCAAGCATTAAGCCAACCCATCACAGAAAGTCCATAAGAAGCCGAGTGGTCATTTGAAAGCATATTTCCCCAACTTTTAAACAGAAAAGTATATTGGTGAATGTCTACAAATAAAAGCGGCAACAGAAATAAAACTATAGCCCAAAAAAGACTGTATAAAATGAATTTTATTTTTTGAGGATAGAACAAAAATAGTGCAAAACCAACTAATCCAAACAATTTGATATAAACCGAAAAAACAAGTAATAACGAAGCCCAAAAGATGTGTTTTCGCTCCAATAATCCGAAAGCGAGTAGTAACAAGCCTGCCATTAGGCCGTTCGATTGTGAATTCTGCAAGGAAGTAAGCATCTCAAAAATGCTCAATAAAAGAATCAAACCTTTTTGTTTTTCCGTGATTTTGGGCAAATAATAAACCCCAAGAACAACAATTAAACAATTCAATAGGTTCCAAAGCGTAAGACCGATTGAATCGGGAAAAACTGCAAAAACGCCAAAGAATACGGAAAATGTTGGGCTGTATTTATACAAATCCCACTGTTCCTCTGGAAATAAAATGTAAAGATCTTCCTGGTTTTTCAGATGGTGAAACGAACGCTCAAAAATAGTGTAATTATTATAGCGGTTATATTCTTTTCCGCCTTCTTCCCATGTTTTTTTAGGCTGCGTTAGCGATTGTAAACTTGCAACCAAGGCAAACAAAAACAGTATACTTACCACTGTTTTTCTATTCCATAAAAAACGCCATTTCGATTCTACTACCATTTGTTTTTATTTACCAAAGCGTAAATCTACAAAAAAATGGAAGTGTTAAAGCCAGACAGAAGATGAAGCCAAAATATTGTTTTACTTTTGTGGCATGTTGAAACGGTATTTCTTTGAAATTTCCTATAAAGGAACGGCATTTTTCGGGTGGCAGCGTCAGCCAAACCAAATATCTGTACAAGAAGAAATTGAACAAGCATTATCTAAAATCCATTCCAACCAAAGCATTTCAATTGTCGGTTGCGGCAGAACGGATAGTGGCGTTCATGCACAGCAGTATTTTTTTCACGTTGATTTACTTGAAATTCCTGAAATAGCGCAGTTTTTATTTAAACTCAATCGAATGCTTCCAAGTTCAATTGTTGTGCACGCAATTGAAGCAGTTGAAAGCGACAAACATGCACGATTTGATGCTAAAAAACGTACCTATCGTTATTTTTTACACGCCAAAAAAAATGCATTTACAACCGAAACGAGCTTGTATTTCCCTGGCGATTTAAATGTCTCGAAAATGAATGAAGCTGCTAATTACCTCATCGGAACGCAAGATTTTACCTCCTTTTCGAAACTTCACACGGATGTAAAAACAAATATTTGTACTGTTTATGACGCTAAATGGGTGGAAGGTAAAGAAGGGATTTATTTCGAAATTTCTGCCGATCGTTTTTTACGAAATATGGTGCGCGCAATTGTTGGAACACTGATGGATATTGGCACTGGGAAACTTACACCGGCGGATTTAAAAAGCATTTCAGCATCCAAAAATCGCCAAAAAGCATCTTTATCTGTTCCCGCACACGGTTTATTTTTGTGGGAAATTGAATATTAATGTAGGTTCTGGTTTTTCGGTTTAAATTCTGCTCATGATTTGATGCTTGGCGGAAACGTCGCGACTCTTTAACATATCAATACACCGTAGATAAAATTATTTTGTTTCATATTATCGTTGTTTCTGTGACTTCCGAAAGGAAGAGAAGCAAGATTTGAAGGATGGCGCTAGTCCAGTTTATATAGAGTGTTCCTTTTTAATGAATATAAAAGCGAAAATAAAAGCGAAAAAGAAATATGGAACTACTATGTAAAACGCCTCGTAATAACTTCCCGTAAAATATCGTGTAATGAAATAGGATAAAATAAAACTAATTCCCAATCCAGTCATTAATACGTTGGTTAAATTCAATTCTTTTCTGCCTAATAGATAAATTATAAGTACTAATGGAGAACTGACAATTAACACAAAAAGCATAATAATAAACCAAAATAGAATCCCTTCTAAATTTGTGATATGTAAACCATAAATTTTATTGAAATAATATCTTTGAATTTCAACTGCACATACGGAACCTAAAAAACTAGTAAGGATCCAAAACAATAATCCAATTTTTCCTTTTTTGATTTTATTCACTTATGCTTATGTATGTTTGGATGCGTTCTTCATACTCTCTGAATTTGTATTAATTAATCCAATAAAAAAACAGAGAATGAACCAAGCAATATTTCGAGATTACTAGTCTACTACTAAAATATAATTGTGTTTTTTGCCTTTTCCAAGCAGCACATATTTCCCGTTAATCAGATGTTCTTTTTGAATTATAAAGTCTTCCCCGATTTTTTCCTTGTTGACAGATATCGCATTTGCTTTCAATTCTCTTCGGGCTTCACCATTGGAGGCAAGAAAGCCTGTTTTTGCAGAAAGTGCCTCTACAATTGAGATTCCATCTCCGAAAATTTCACTGGAAATATGCTCTTGTTGAACGCCTTCAAAAATGGTAAAAAAATCTTTTTCAGATAGCGCTTTTAAATCTTCTGCAGTTGATTTTCCAAATAAAATAGCTGATGCAGCAATTGCTACAACTAGCGCATCTTCGCCATGCACGCGTTTGGTAATATCTTCTGCAATCGCCTTTTGTAATATGCGTAAATGCGGCATTTCATTGTGTTCTACTTCTATTGCGGCAATCTCTTCTTTCGATTTCAACGTAAAAATTCGAACATAATTTGCGGAATCTGCATCACTAGAGTTAAGCCAAAACTGATAAAATTCGTAGGGCGAAGTTTTTTCTGGATCGAGCCAAACGCTTCCACCTTCTGTTTTCCCGAATTTAGTTCCGTCCGCTTTTTTAATTAGCGGGGTTGTCACAGCGTATGCTTCATTGCCGGATTTGCGGCGAATCAATTCCGTTCCAGTAACAATATTTCCCCATTGGTCGGAACCGCCTAATTGAACGATGCAGTTTTTATATTTATTCAAATGGTAAAAATCATACCCTTGCACCAATTGGTAAGAAAATTCTGTAAACGACATACCTGTTTCCAGTCTGGATTTAACAGAGTCCTTGGACAACATATAATTTACTGAAATGTGTTTGCCAACATCGCGAATAAAATCCAGGAAACTCATGTCCTTGAACCAATCGTAATTATTGACCATTTCAGCAGAATTCTCAGCACTTGAGAAATCCAGGAATTTCTCTAATTGACCTTTTACGCATGCCACGTTGTGATTAAGTGTTTCCGCATCCAGCAAATTTCGTTCTTTTGACTTTCCGGAAGGATCACCAACCATTCCAGTTGCGCCACCAACCAAAGCAAACGGTTTGTGTCCAGCACGTTGAAAATGCACAAGTGTCATAATTTGAACCAAGTGTCCAACGTGCAAAGAATCCGCAGTTGGATCAAAACCAATATAGCCGCACGAAACTTTTTTATTCAATGCTTCTTCCGTTCCAGGCATGATGTCGTGCACCATTCCTCTCCATGTTAATTCTGCTATAAAATTTGTTGGCATGCTTATTTCGTTAATTCTTTAAATACTTCTTCGAGCGTTTTTTCCTCTGTTTTAAGCGTCAATACCAATAAATTATTCTGTTGGGCGTATTGTGCGATAACTTTTCTAAGATCTACATCGTCTGTTGTCTCCAACAACCATCCATTCATCACTTTTTCAACTTTTCGAACATGGTTAATTTTAGCCAATGAAGCTTTTGAAACTGTTCCTTCAAATTCAGCATAAACGGTTTGGTGCGATTGGTCGGATTGCAATTCAGAAGCAGTATTATCTGCAACTATTTGACCTTTATTGATAATCAAAACCCGGTCGCAAATGGCTTCAACTTCGCGCATGATATGCGTTGAAAGAATTACCGTTTTTGATTTTCCTATTTTCTTGATTAATTCTCTAATTTCGACCAATTGATTTGGGTCTAATCCCGAAGTTGGCTCATCTAAAATCAACACTTCTGGATCATGTATAATTGCTGCTGCCAAACCAACCCGCTGGCGATAACCTTTGGAAAGCGCGCTTAATTTTTTGTTTTGCTCAACATCTAAACCAACCGCTTTGATCATTTCATTTACGCGTTCTTTCACGTTTTTTATATGGTAAATTTTACCCACAAATTCCAAGTATTCTTTTACGTACATGTCCAAATACAATGGATTGTGTTCTGGTAAATAACCAATTAATTGGCGCGTATTCAATGAATCAACATCCACTGGCAAACCACAAATTTTCACTTCTCCAGAAGAGGCTGAAATAAAACCCGTTAGAATTTTCATCGTGGTAGACTTTCCAGCGCCATTTGGGCCTAAAAAACCAACGATCTCGCCCTTTGAAACAGTGAAGGAAACATCCTTTACCGCCGCTTGATCTCCATAATATTTGAATAGGTTTTTTACTTCTATTGACATGCTTTCCAATTTGAATTGCGAAGATAGCGCAAATAATTTTGAAATTGGAAATCCTGAATTGTAAAAAGTCAACAACTTCCATGTTCTCAAATAGTGATATTTCGCAATTAGCAAGTATCTTTGCAGTAATGTCAATAAGAGGAAACGTATTAAAATCAACCGGTAAATGGTACATCATTGAACTGGAAGATGGTTCGGTTGTGAATTCTAGGATTCGCGGAAGAATTCGTCTGGATGGTTTACGCACTACCAATCCTATTGCGGTTGGAGATGTTGTGATATTGGATGATAAACCAGACGAAGAAGGCAATTACGTGATATCGGATTTTGAGGAACGGAAGAATTATATTGTACGAAAGTCTACAAATCTAAGCAAGCAAATGCAGATTCTTGCTGCAAATGTAGACCGAGCCTATTTATTGGTGACAACCAATTCTCCAGTAACGCATCTGGCATTTATTGATCGGTTTTTGGTAGCTGCTGAATCCTTTAGAATTCCAACAACTTTATTATTCAATAAAATTGACCAATATTCGGAAGACGAATTGTTTTACATCGATGCATTGGTAGATTTATACGAATCAATTGGATATCCTTGCTTTAAAATTTCAGCGGAAAACAAAACGAATATCGACTTTCTTCGGGAAGAAATTAAGGATAAAAAAGTAATGATTTCCGGACACAGTGGTGTTGGGAAAAGTACACTTGTAAATGCCTTGGATGCTTCGCTTGATTTGCGAACAGGCGAGATTTCACAAGCCCATTTGCAAGGAATGCACACTACAACATTTGCAGAAATGCATAAATTAGCTTCTGGCGGATACATCATTGATACACCCGGAATTCGTGCGTTTGGAATCGTAGATTTGAAAAAGGAATTTATTTCGCACTATTTTCCGGAGATGCGGGCATTGATTGGCGCATGCAAATTTCACAATTGTCAGCATTTAAACGAACCGAAATGCGCGGTTAAGGAAGCTGTTGAATATGGGGAAATCTCCGAAAGTCGCTATGCATCTTACTACCAATTGATGACAGAAGATGAAAACGAAACGTACCGCAAAAATACCCACGCGTGAGAGTTTTACTGCAACGAGTGAGCGAAGCGGCGGTGCAAATTGAAGGTGAAATCGTTGGCGAAATTGAACAGGGAATATTAATTCTAGTTGGTATTGAGCAAGAAGATAGCAACGAAGATGCAGATTGGCTGGTTCAGAAAATCGTGCATCTCCGCATTTTTAGCGATGAAGATGAAAAAATGAACTTATCTGCAGCAGATATTGGTGGCAGATTTTTGGTTGTGAGTCAGTTTAC
>JBEDAD010000074.1:0-7053 GCA_041177985.1 Bacteroidota bacterium
TTATTTGTTGTGGAAGATAATGCGCAAGCAATTGGAAGTGACTATTACCACTCAGATGGCAGCGTTTCTAAAACAGGAACCATAGGAGATATTGGTTGTACATCTTTTTTTCCGTCTAAAAATTTAGGTTGTTATGGAGATGGAGGCGCAATTTGCACCAATAACGATGCATTGGCAGCAACAATGCGAATGGTTGCAAATCATGGACAAAGCGAACGGTATTACCACGATATTGTTGGATGCAATTCCCGACTAGATAGTATTCAAGCCGCAGTTTTGCGTATAAAATTGAGAGAATTAGACGGTTATATTCTTGCACGTCGCAAAGTTGCAGACCACTACGATGCGTTTTTTGCGCAATTCCCAGGCATTAAAACTCCTGTTAGAGGGAAAGAATCTAAGCATGTTTTTCACCAGTATACGTTAACACTAAATGGAATTGACCGCGATGCTTTAAATGCTTTTTTAGCAACAAAAGACGTTCCTTCGATGATTTATTATCCTGTTCCAGCGCATAGACAAAAAATGTTTGCTTCTTTTGGTAGTAGTGATACAGTGCTTCCGGTTACGGATTGGTTGACCCAACGTGTAATCTCTTTGCCAATTCACACTGAAATGGAACAAGAACAATTAGATTATATCTGCAGCTCGGTAGCAGAATTCATGACCAACAACGAATCAAATTAAATAAAATCTTTTTATGAAACGAATCACCGTAGTAGGTACAGGATATGTAGGTTTAGTGACAGGAACATGTTTTGCGGAGACCGGAAATCAAGTTGTTTGTGTAGATATTGATGCTTCTAAGGTAGAACGCATGCGCAATGGAGAAATTCCAATTTACGAACCTCATTTGGATGTTTTATTCGAACGAAATATTCAAGCTAATCGCTTAACGTTTACTACAGATTTGGCAGAAGGTATCAAAGGTGCCGAAATTATTTTCCTTGCTTTGCCAACTCCTCCTGGAGAAGATGGGTCTGCGGATCTTTCCTACATTCTTGGCGTTGCTGATCAACTGGGGAATTTATTGGATGATTATAAGGTAATCGTGGATAAAAGCACTGTGCCTGTTGGAACTGCAGATAAGGTGCAGGCGGCGATTGCAAAAAATGCACGCGTTCCATTCGATGTAGTTTCCAATCCAGAGTTTTTGAGAGAGGGTTTTGCGGTGGATGATTTCATGAAACCAGATCGTGTTGTAATTGGAACATCTTCTACACGTGCTCAAAAAATCATGGAACAATTGTATAAGCCTTTCGTGAGACAAGGAAATCCAATACTTTTTATGGACGAGAAATCTGCAGAATTAACAAAGTATGCAGCAAATTCTTTCTTGGCAACCAAAATAACTTTCATGAATGAAATCGCAAACTTTTGCGAAATTGTCGGTGCAGATGTAGATAAAGTTAGAATTGGTATCGGTTCGGATGATCGAATCGGAAAAAGATTTCTATTCCCTGGAATTGGGTACGGCGGATCTTGTTTCCCCAAAGATGTGCATGCATTGGTAAACTCAGGAAACGAACATTCTTTTTCTTTTGAAATTTTAAAAGCGGTAATGGCCGTGAATGAGAGCCAAAAAACAATTTTAATGCCCAAAATAAAAAACTTTTTCCGTGGGGATTTGAAAGGAAAAAAAATTGCAGTTTGGGGCTTGGCGTTTAAACCGGATACAGATGATATTCGAGAAGCACCAGCTTTATACATGATTGATGAGCTTACAAAAGCAGGAGCAACGGTATCTGCATACGATCCTGAAGCAATGAAAAATGTTTCACAGCTAATTGGTGATAAAATAGAATATACTCAAAATGAGTACGATGCATTAATAGGAGCGGATGCTCTTCTTATTTGTACAGAATGGGGGATTTTTAGAAATCCTGATTTTGATAGAATTGCGTCTCTTCTAAAAGATAAAGTGATTTTCGATGGTCGGAACTTGTTTGAAGCTGAGGAGATGAATGAAAAAGGATTTTACTATAATTCCATTGGACGAAAGGTTGTAGGGTAAAAATAAAGGTTCCAATAGAAATTACTACCAAAAAAATAAAGTTAATCCATAACCACATGAATAGACGCAAACGAATACTGATCACTGGAGCAGCGGGATTTTTAGGTTCTCACCTATGCGACCGTTTTGTTAAAGACGATTACTATGTTATTGCCATGGATAATTTAATTACGGGAAGAATAAAAAATATCGAGCACTTATTCAAGTTGGAGAATTTTGAGTTTTATAACCACGATGTTTCCAAGTTTATTCATGTTCCAGGTGAGTTGGATTATATTTTACATTTTGCCTCTCCAGCAAGTCCTATAGATTATTTGAAAATCCCGATACAAACGCTAAAAGTAGGATCTTTGGGAATTCATAATTGTTTGGGATTGGCAAAAGCGAAAGGTGCTAGAGTTTTAATTGCTTCCACGTCAGAAGTTTATGGTGATCCAGCAGTTCATCCACAGACGGAAGATTATTGGGGAAATGTAAATCCTGTCGGACCGAGGGGCGTTTACGATGAAGCAAAACGTTTTCAGGAGGCAATCACGATGGCATACCATAATTTTCATGGAATTGAAACACGCATTATTCGTATTTTCAATACGTATGGCCCAAGAATGCGCCTGAATGATGGCCGTGTATTACCTGCGTTTATTGGGCAAGCTCTGAGAGGAGAAGATTTGACTATTTTCGGTGACGGATCACAAACAAGATCGTTTTGTTACGTAGATGACTTGGTAGAAGGTATCGTTCGTTTATTGCACAGCGATTATCCATATCCGGTTAATGTTGGAAATCCGTCCGAAATTTCTATTAGTGATTTTGCTGAAGAAATAATAAAATTAACTGGCACGGATCAAAAGGTAATTTACAAAGATCTTCCAGTGGATGATCCAAAACAACGCCAGCCGGATATTACAAGAGCCCAAGCTTTATTAAACTGGGAACCGAAGATTGATCGAGCGGAAGGTTTAAAGATAACGTACGCTTATTTTAAAAGTCTGTCACAGGAAGAATTGATGCAAACAGACCATAATGATTTTGATAAATATATAATTCGCTAATGGAATATTTTTCTCACGAAACAGCAGTTGTAGATGCTGGTTGTACAATTGGTGCAGGAACAAAAATATGGCATTTTTCACATATTATGTCTGATTGCACGATAGGTGAGCGCTGCAACATTGGTCAGAACGTTGTTGTTTCTCCAGGCGTTATTCTCGGAAACAATGTAAAGATTCAAAATAACGTTTCTCTCTACACAGGTGTTGAATGTGAAGACGATGTTTTTCTTGGGCCTTCCATGGTTTTTACTAATGTAACGAATCCAAGAAGTGGCGTGAATAGAAAAGATCAATATGCAAAGACGATAGTGCGCAAAGGTGCAAGTATTGGCGCCAATGCAACAATTGTTTGCGGTCACGACATTGGAGAATATGCCTTTATTGGTGCAGGGGCTGTTGTAACTAAAACGGTTTTACCTTTCGCATTAGTTGTTGGTAATCCAGCTCGTCAAATCGGATGGATGAGTAAATTTGGTCACCGTTTGGAGTTTGATTCAAATGGAATGGCTGTTTGTCCGGAAGGTGGCGAAGCATATAAATTGGAAAACGGATTAGTTTACGTGTTATAATTGAGTTTTTTATCTCAAATTTGTAATGCTGAATAACAATATTATTAAATAAACATAACTATGATCAAAGCAGATCAAAAAATAAAATTTGCAGTTGTAGGAGCTGGGCACATTGGAAAGCGTCATGCTGAAATGATTCGCAGGGATGAAGAAGGTGAATTAGTTGCTTTTGTAGACGTGCGATCACCAGAAGAATGCAATGCAGTTGATTTTGGCGTTCCCTTCTTTTCAACGATGGAAGATTTATTTGCAGCAGGATTGGAAATCGATGTAGTAAATATTTGCACACCAAATGGCTTTCATGCCGCGCAAAGTTTGGCTGCATTGAATGAAAAAATGCACGTTGTCTGCGAAAAACCGATGGGTTTGACAAAAGACGGTTGCGAGAAGGTTATTTTTAAATCTTTGCAAGTTTCCCGTCAAGTTTTTTGTGTTATGCAAAACCGCTACTCTCCACCTTCCGAATGGATTAAATCCGTTATTGAAAATGGAATTATGGGTAAAATATTTATGGTACAGTTGAACTGTTATTGGAATAGAGACGACCGGTATTATAAAAAAGGAGGTTGGAAAGGAACGAAGGATTTAGATGGTGGCACGTTGTTTACGCAATTCTCCCATTTTATTGATATTATGTACTGGTTATTTGGTGATATTGACAATATTCAGGGGAAATTTGCTGACTTCAATCACCAAGAAACAACCGCTTTTGAAGATTCTGGATTTGTAAGTTTTGACTTCGTCGATGGTGGAATGGGATCTATAAATTATTCTACTTCCGTTGCCAACCAAAATCTCGAAAGTTCGATTACAATAATTGGAGAAAAGGGAAGTGTTAAAATTGGCGGACAATATATGAACGAAGTAGAAGTTTGTTCTATTGAAAATTATACAATGCCTGAATTAGCAGAAACCAATCCAGGAAACGATTATGGCGCATACAAAGGTTCCGCTGCGAACCATAACTATGTAATCAGAAATGTAATTGACACATTAAAAGGAAGAACATCGGCAACCACAAATGCTTTGGAAGGATTAAAGGTTGTTGAGATTATCGAAAGAATATATAAAGTAAGAAATGAACAAAACAATGTATACTAAATTAATTAAAAAAGAAGCCACTCTTGCAGTAATCGGATTAGGGTATGTAGGTTTACCAATTGCCCTTGAATTTGCAAGAAAAATTAAAGTTGTTGGTTTTGATATCAACCAGGAACGTGTTAACCTAATGAAGGAACATATCGATCCAAGTAATGAATTGGTAGCAAGCGATTTTGATGGTTGCGATATTACTTTTACAGCTAATATGGATGATTTAAAGGATGTGAATTTCTTTATAGTTGCCGTTCCAACACCAATTGATGGTGCTAATTTACCGAATCTTAGACCATTACTTGGAGCTTCTAGTACGGTTGGGAAAGTACTGAAAAAAGGAGATTATGTTGTCTTTGAATCCACTGTTTATCCTGGTTGTACGGAAGAAGATTGTATCCCAGTTTTGGAACAAGAATCTGGATTGAAATTCAAAGAGGATTTTAAAGTTGGCTATTCTCCAGAGAGAATAAATCCAGGAGATAAAGAACATACCTTACAGAATGTTGTAAAAGTTGTATCTGGCTGTTGCGATGAATCGTTGGATGTAATTGCTAAAACATACGAATTGGTAGTTGGTGCTGGTGTGCACAGAGCTACAACTATTAAAGTGGCAGAAGCTGCTAAAATTATTGAAAATACACAGCGTGATTTAAATATCGCACTGATGAATGAGTTGTCTATAATATTCAATAAGCTGAAGATTAACACGTTTGATGTGTTAGAAGCTGCGGGTACAAAATGGAATTTCTTGAAGTTTTCTCCTGGTTTGGTTGGTGGACATTGTATTGGTGTTGATCCATATTATTTAACACACAAAGCGCAACTTGCAGGTTACCATTCTAAGGTGATTACCAGCGGACGTTTTGTGAATGATTCCATGGGCGGCTATATTGCAAAACAAACCGTTAAAAAAATAATTGCGCAAGGAAAACATATTCAAGATGCGAAAGTTTTAGTAATGGGCGTAACGTTTAAAGAGGATGTAAGCGATATCCGAAATTCTAAAGTAATCGATGTGGTGAATGAGTTGAAATCTTTTCAAGTACATGTGGATTTAATAGATCCGCACGCTTCATCAGAAGAAATGGTGCACGAGTATGGAATTGGCTTGAATGAATTACCAGGAAACGATTACGATGCTATTATTGTTGCGGTAAACCATAAAGAATATAAAAACTACGCTGAAGCTGATTTTAAGCACTTATTGAAAGATGGTAAAGGTGTTTTTATTGATGTAAAAGGCATTTACAAGGGCGCAATCAAGGATTTGGAATATTGGTCTCTGTAATACTTAAATGTAGTTTAAAACCGAATTAATTAGGCATTGAAAAAGTTGGAAGCTGAACCTGTTTTCAAATAAAATCAAGCTGTAAATGAAAATTAGAATTGCGATGGAATTCAAAAAACGCATATTAGTAACGGGTGGGGCAGGATTTATCGGGTCCCATCTTGTTCGTTTATTTGTGAATAAATACCCGGATTATCAAATAATAAATTTCGATAAATTAACCTACGCAGGAAATTTAGAGAATTTGCGCGACTTAGAAAATGCGCCTAATTATATTTTTGTAAAGGGAGATATTGTTTCTATTTCGGATGTACAAGCTGCTTTTGAAACGCATGGAATAACAGATATCATTCATTTGGCGGCAGAATCACATGTGGATCGTTCGATAGAAGGCCCAATGGATTTCGTACTTACCAATGTTGTTGGAACTGTAAATCTTCTGCAAACTTCCAAAGATTTTTGGAATGGGAGCGAGCATATTTTTCACCACGTTTCAACAGATGAGGTGTTTGGAAGCTTAGGCGAAGAGGGATTTTTCACGGAGAAAACGCCATTCGACCCAAGAAGTCCTTATTCTGCTTCGAAAGCTTCTTCCGATCATTTTGTTTCCGCATTTTACCATACGTACGGTCTTCCAATCAAAATGTCTAATTGCTCCAATAATTACGGAAGCCATCATTTTCCCGAAAAATTAATCCCCTTGATGATTCTCAATATTCAAAATAATAAACCGTTGCCAGTGTATGGTAAAGGGGAGAATATACGCGATTGGTTGTGGGTGGAAGACCATGTTCGGGCAATTGACGTGATTTTTCACACAGGTAAAATTGGAGAATCGTATAATATTGGTGGATTAAACGAATGGACTAACATCGATTTGGTACATTTTTTATGCCGCATGATGGACGATAAATTAGGAAGAGAAAAAGGAACTTCCGAAAAATTAATCACCTATGTTACAGACAGAAAAGGCCATGATTTGCGGTATGCAATTGATGCTTCGAAGTTAGAAAATGAATTGGGTTGGAAACCATC
>JBEDAD010000075.1:0-7035 GCA_041177985.1 Bacteroidota bacterium
AAGAATATGATTATGTCATCAATTATAATGCTGCGGAAGTTGTTTTTACATCGCGCAATCCGATAACGAAAGACAGTAGGATTGTCATAGAATTTCAATATTCCGATCAAAATTATGCGCGATCCTTGTTTCAAACTTCCACTACTTATTCCTCCAAAAAGATGGATTTTTGGGTAAATATGTATTCGGAGCAAGATGCTAAAAACCAATCGTTGCAGCAGCCCTTGAGTTTTTCTCAAAAACAAGTATTATCTCAAATAGGCGACAGTTTGAATTTGGCGCAAACCAACAGCATTGATTCCATCGGCTATTTCGAAAACCAAGTCTTGTACCAATTAGTGGATTCTTTGGGTTACGATTCTGTTCTTGTTTATTCGGTTGATCCCCTACTTGCTTATTACCGCGCAGTTTTCACATTTGTAGGAGCAGGAAAAGGCGATTATATTTTCAGTAATTTCAATGCGCTCGGCCGCGTGTACAAATGGGTTGCACCAATCGCAGGGATTCCGCAAGGAGATTATATTCCGTCGCGCTTGATTATTACGCCGAAGCAAAAACGAATGCTTACAAGCGGCGTGAGCTATCGGATTCGAAAAAATTTAGTTTTGGAAACAGAATTGGCGTATTCTAAGAATGATTTAAATACCTTTTCAAAATTCGATAGCGCCGATGACGAGAGTTTTTCTAACCGCACCCGTTTAGTTGGTAAAATTCCTTTGTCGCGGGATTCACTGGTGAAATGGGAGTTGGAAACGAAGCTGGAACTGGAAACGCTCGAGCGAAATTTTAGTCCGATTGAACAGTACCGTTCGGTAGAATTTGATCGGGATTGGAACACGAGAAACAAAGGATTTGAAGGAAATCAAATTGCAACTACGCTTGGTGCAAATTTTAAAAACAGGAAAAATGGCAATCTCAATCTGGAAGGGCAGCATTTTCAGATTGGTGACAATTACCAGGGATTACGCACCTTTACAAACGGAAAATGGAATCAAAATGGGTTTAATGCCCGTTGGGACGGCAGCTATTTATCCAGTAATGCGGCTGTGCAGAAAAACGAATTTTTACGCCACCGATCTGAATTTTCAAAGGATTTTAAATGGCTGAAAATCGGGTATTTGGATGACCATGAACGCAATAAATTTTCAGGTGGAAACGTGGCCTTGGAAACAAATAGTTACCAGTTTTTTGATTACCAGGTTTATTTGGCCAATGCCGATTCCGTTAAAAATCTCTATAAGGTATTTTACCGCGAACGCTACGATCAACGCTCAGATAGTGTGCGTCTCACAAACGTTGCGAAGGCCACAACGGTAGGTGCAGAACTGAAACTAACGGAAATGAAAAATCAAACTTTGAATCTGGTTACAAGCTACCGTGAGTTGAAAGTGTTGAATGCTACTTTGTTGAATCAAACGCCAGAGAATACTTTATTGGGGAGAATTGACTACCAAGTAAATTTATGGCGAGGCGCTTTGACATGGAATAGTTTTTATGAAATTGGTTCCGGCTTGGAACTAAAACGAGAATTTTTATACATCAAAGTAAATGACGGACAGGGAATCTACACCTGGATAGACTACAACAGCGATGGAATAAAAGATTTGAACGAATTTGAAATCGCACAATTTGTTGACCAAGCAGGTTATATTCGCGTTTTTACACCAAGTAATACCTACGTAAAAACCTACTCAAACGAGTTCAACCAATCCATCTACTGGCGCCCGGAGCGCATTTGGTCTTCCAAAAAAGGAATCAAGAAATTTCTTTCCAGATTTTCAGACCAAGCGAGAGTTCGGATCAATCGAAAGACAAACTTATTTTCCGGTTTGGAGGCGTTCAATCCATTTTCAACGCAAATTCGAGACACCAATTTAATTGCCTCCAACACCAATTTACGGAACACGATTTTCTTCAACAGAACATCGAGTATAATTGGCGGAGAATATACCTTCCAAGATTTGAATACCAAAACCTTACTCGCAACGGGCTTTGATTCGCGCGCAAACCGTTACCACGAACTTTCTATTCGTTGGAACATAAAAAAAGTAGTTTCGCTAGAAACCAAAGGACAAATTGGAACCAAGGATTCGGAAGCGGATTATACTTCCGGGCGCAATTATTCCTTGAAATACCATTTTGTGCAACCAAGTATCATTTTCCAGCCAACAACAACATTTCGGGTAACTTTGGACGGGCGATATTCTAAAAAAGTAAATAAACTGGAATTGGGTGGCGAACGTTCCGTTATCTATGAAATTGGTTCCACTTTCAAATATAACCAGGCGGAAAAAGGCAGTTTGCAAGGAGCTTTAAAAATGGTGAATATTGCCTATATCGGCAATCAAAATTCAGCTTTAGGCTTTGAAATGTTAGAAGCATTGCGTCCGGGAATTAATTACACCTGGAACGTGGGCTATCAAAAATCTGTTTCCAAAAACCTGCAAATTTCTATTCAGTATACCGGCAGAAAATCAGAAAACACCAAAACAATTCATTCCGGTGGGATGGAGGTGAGGGCTTTCTTTTAGGGATGTTTCAAATTATTGATTCCGCATTAAACATCTCTGATTTTGGTTCAGATTGACAGTGTTTTGAATAGTATTCTGTTGATTTTTTCGACTATGATAACCGTTTGTATAATTATTTGACTCTTCTTGTTGTAGTTTTCGTACTGATGATATTAGAAGTTCTAATGACTTCATCATTATTCTATTAAACCCATCTTTTTCATTTGCAATATCTTGCAGAATTTCAGTAATTTGGTTTCGTGTAAAGTAGATATTTCTTTGTTGAATTCTTTAGCCTATTTTAAAATTTTGACAAGGCGCTTTAAAATCATGTTTGAAAAACCAATTCGTCTCGACTAGTCTCAATGAACGGTGCAGATTTTTTGTTTAAATCCTTTAGAATTTATAACCAACATTAAAACCGAAACGCAGTAAATCGTAAACGAGCTGAGCTTTTGTAAAATCATTAATTTCGTCGAAATAAATCAAGTGTGTCTCTCCATTAGCATCAATACCCGAGATGTTAATAACCGTGCTTACTTCATAATCTAATTTTATCCTTGGGAAGTAACTGATATCTAAACCTAGCTGAAGCTTATTGAAAAATGTTTTATTTACGTTAACTGAACAAAAGCCAAAAACGTTATTGTTGTTGCTAGGAGTATTCGTTCTATAGCGCGTGATGTTTGCATATATATAGGGGAATTTTGGAATGACTGAAGCATATTGGAAACCAGTATATAACCCAAAATCAGATTTTGTGAAGATTCCAATTTCTGGTTGCAGCTCTAGCCCCCAGATTTTAGTCTTAAAAGTCTTTTTTATACTTAATTCCAGATCAATCATTTGTAATATAGAAGTACTTTGTTGTTTGGAGGGTAAATTCTTGAAATCTTCATCCGTTAAATAATTAAAGGGATCTTGGCTAGGATCAGAGAACAAGTAATAGTAATCAAACCGGTATGCTTCATCCCAAACATTCATAGAAAAATTAAGCCAAAGGTTTCTTTTTTCATTTATTCTTCGTTCAAAACTCAAACCTACATTCTTGTAGCTATAAGCTGACTTTATTTTGTCATTGTTATGATAATTGTTTTGTATGCTATTATATTGGTTAATTCCCATTTGATTGGAATAACTCACTGAGAAAATATTATTCTGAGAATAAACAATAGAACTCAACAAGGTAATTATGACCAAAATTTTAATTTTCATGTTTTGAAATATTGTAGCGAATACCTAAGCCTAATTGATAATTAACATTTCCTAATGAATACACTCCGTGATAGTCATCAGATTGAAAGAATTTCTCAAAATAGTTACCATACAAAGATGTATTGGTGGTAAATTTATAATTTGTTTCGGTAGGTAATTGAAGCGAACAATTAAGGTTGAAAGACAGCTTTGGATTCACCTGAAAACCAATTAATATCTCGTAGCGAACATTCAGTTTTAAGTGTGCTTTGTGAATAACTTCTAAATAATAGGGACCAGTCCCTGTCTGCATATAGTCATTGTCTTGGGGATGTAAATATTGTTTGGTTTCAATTCTGTACCAATTGACTCCGAAATTGATTTGATTTGCAAACCAAAATCGTGATTTAAATACGGGGAACTGCCAGCGCAGCCCCCCGTAAAGTGTTGTAACCCTATTTTTATATTCAATTATTGTCATTGGATATAATTCTGTAAGGCCATTAAAAGCATTGATACCAAAGTTATCAGATCGATTGATCAATCCTAAACTGAAGTAACTACGTGTTTTCCCTTTTCTTTTTTGTATGTATCTGAGATCAATAAAATTATCAATTGTCTTGTAAAGCCTTTCATTAATTGCATTGGAAGATTCCTGCTCAAAAGCGTTGAATACTCCACCATTTAATTCAATAGATTGAGAGAAACCAATGTAATTTACAGAGATCAATAATAAAATAAGGATTGATTTTAGTCGCATGGGTTTAAAAATAATCCAAATTTTTAACTTTTTTAGGATTATTTCTAATCTTGAATTAAGGTAATCCTTTTTTATTAAAAACTTTCATTATCAATTGAATCCGGGGAAGTGGAATGAAACAAGCAGTTCTTTTAAAAAAAATACTGTTTCCTTTAGCTTTTGAAAGAAGCTAAAATGCCTTTCTCTAATTTGTGAGCGCTTTTGGTTTAGCAAAAAGGCACGGTACTTGCATTCGCGACAACTTATTTTCAAGAAATAAACATTAATTAATTCGACATGAAAATTCAAATAGAAAATCCGTGCGCAGAAGATTGGAGCAAGATGAAAATTGGTTTAATTTCCCGCCATTGTAAAAGTTGCGAGAAGGCTGTAATGGATTTCACTAAAATGGATCGCGCGGAAATTATTACCTATTTACTTTCTAATCGCGAAGTGGAAGTATGTGGCAGGATGACACACAATCAATTTGATTTTCACCACGATGATATACCGCTTTTGGAAGTTGCATTAAAACAAAAGGGTGGAAACACGTCCTTTTTGATTTTGTCTTTGGTTTGTCTCAGTTTAGTAGCGTGTACGGAAGAGAATAAAACCATCAAAACACAACAAAATCCTGCAAAAACAGAGATTTCTGCTTTACCTAAAGAGGGCAGCGATACTGTATCAAAACCTACTATTCCCGAAACGAAGGAAATTTCATCCCCAAACCCTAAGTTTAAAGTACTTCCAGAACCAATTTATATGGGAGAACCATGTATTATTGAGCCACCAGGATATAGCGGTGGAATAACGATTATGGATACAGTTCCAGAATTTTTGGAGGAGGAAATTTTAACTTTTGCAGAAAAAATGCCAGAATTTAAGGGCGGCGTTGGCGAGCTTTTTAATTTCATTAAAAACACACTAATTTATCCTCAAATGGAAAAAGAAAATGGCATCGAAGGAACAGTTTACCTGCAATTTGTGGTAAATCCTGAAGGAAAGATTTCTGCAATTAAAATCCTTCGTGGTGTAAAGGGTGCTGTCAGTTTAGACAGGGAAGCAATCCGAATTGTAAAAGCGATGCCAGATTGGCTTCCTGGAGAAAACAAAGGTAAAAAAGTATCTGTTTATACTACAATTCCGGTGAAGTTCAGATTAGACTAGATTATAATCCATGTGTAAGCGGCTGCACAATCATTTTATTTAAACCGATTTTCTCCTCTTTGCCTGCAAGTGCATGTCGTAAATCATTCCGTCCGTCAAACCAATTTTAGGGACAATCAGTTCGGAGCAGTTTAATTCTTGTAAAATATAGAGGTAAATGTCCAAAGCAGGAACCAATACATCCGCTCGATCTGGTTTTAATTGGAATTGGTCTATGCGTCCCGCAATGGAAAGTTTTGACAAATCGTCTCGCAATTGCTTGATTTTAGACACTTGTATGGATTCCATGTGTCCAGCGCCAAGAATTTTGTGCGCTTTATTGATATTTCCGCCAGTACCGAATATTTTATGTGGCGCTTTTAAATCTACGTGCAATGCAATCCAATCGTGGATATCGCTCCAAATTTGAGAGGTAACTTTTTCTTTCAAGATACGGATTGTTCCAATTTGAAAGGACTTAGAAGCAATGCGTTCCCCACTTTCAAATACGCTGATTTCGGTACTTCCGCCCCCAACATCGATCACGATGAATGGGTGACTTTTATCAAAATCGAGTAAAAAGAACGTTCCAAAAATTAATTCTGCTTCTGTGTCGCCACTGATTACCTCAATCTCAATTCCGGTTTCCTCTTTAATTTTTTCGATTATTTTGTCGGCATTTATCGCTTCTCGCATTGCCGATGTTGCGACAGCACGTAGTTTTTTAACCTCAAAAATTTCAGAGATTAATTTAAATGCTTGTATGGTTTTTACAAAATCCTCGGCTTTTTTCTTGGAAATTTTTCCATCTTCAAAAACTTCCTCCCCCAGACGCAATGGAACGCGCGTGTAGGAAAGTTTTTTCACGAAGGAATGGCCGGCTTCTTTTTCTATTTCGCCAACAAGCAGTCGCGCTGCGTTTGTTCCAATATCTATTGCTCCAAATTTCATACGCAGCAGCTCGCTTTATTTCTTTCTAAAGAAAACACGAATCGGGACGCCGCAAAAATCAAACTTTTCTCTCAAACGATTTTCTAAAAAACGCTTGTATGAATCTGGAATATATTGCGGTAGATTGCAGAAAAATGCAAAAGCCGGCGAATAAGTTGGCAGTTGTGTGATGTATTTAATTCGGATATATTTTCCTTTCAACGCTGGTGGCGGTGTAGCTTGGATTATTTCCAGCATCACTTCGTTTAGTTTCGAAGTTGGAATCTTTTTCGTTCTATTTGCATGCACCATCATCGTTGCTTCCAACGCTTTATGAATACGTTGTTTTGTGATTGTAGATGTAAAAATGATTGGCACATCGTTGAATGGCGCTAATTCTTCGCGCAATTTTTCTTCGTAGCGCAACATCGTGTTGGTATCTTTTTCCACTAAATCCCATTTGTTGACAACAACGACAACGCCTTTGGAGTTTTTTTCAATTACGTAGAAAATATG
>JBEDAD010000076.1:0-4219 GCA_041177985.1 Bacteroidota bacterium
AAGGTATTAAAAACCACACCGTTCACATCCAAATCTGTTGCAGTGGAAATAGACGCATTGGAACCAAAGTTCCATAAATATTGGGTAAAACTTGGTCCAGTCATCACCCCATCAAAATTGAAACTATTTCCTGTTATGCACAATGAATCATTGTTTGTGAAAGAAATAGAGAGTAATTCATTTAAATTGATTGTTGCAACTGCCGTATCCGAACATCCTGGTGCTGAACTTCCAATTAAAGTTACTTCAAAAATTCCAGATGAAGGATATGTATATGTTGGTGCAAACTGATTACTGATGTCTGAAAGTATCCCACTTACACCAAAATCCCAATTGTAGGACGTTGTGCCAGTTGAATTATTCTCGAAATTAATTGTTAATCCTTCACATTCAAAATCGTTGGAAAGTACTATTTCTACAATAGGTTCGGGATAAATGTATATGCTATCTGTGAATGTTGCGTCGCATTGACCATATTGACCTGACAAGGTAACGGGAATATTTCCGGACAAAGAGAAATTTACGTTATTTACACTTAACGTTGTTGCATTTGAAATCGAAGCATTGGGTCCAAAATTCCACGAAAAAACAGCAGAAGCAGGACCATTTGTTTGCCCAATAAAATCAAAACTATTGTTTAGAATGCACAAAGAATCATCAGAAGTGAAAGAAACAGAAAATTCATTATCGATATTGACTTCCATGTAGGCCGTATCGGTGCACGACCAACCAGGATTTGCAACAAGCATTACAGAATAAATTCCGGGCGCAGGATAAGTATACGTCGGCGCAACAGCATTACTGACATCCGTTGTTATACCATTTACACCAAAATTCCATGCATAATTTGTCGCACCATACGAATTGTTGACAAAAGCAACACTTAAACCTTGGCAATACGATGTAAATGTCGGCAGCTGCTCTTGCGTCGGCAAAATGGCTTCCATTGTAATGTTACAATTGAACACTTTAAAAAGGAAATCCCGAACAGTTTGCCCAATTAATACGCCATTTCGATATTCCTGAACACGGATTCCAACAACGAACAAACCTAGAAGTTGCGGCGAAGCGGTTAAAACCCCTGTGGTTGGATCAATGGAAATAGATGCTCCAGGACCCAATGGATTCGCAGCGGAGAAACCTCCTGCCCAATTAACCGGAAAATAATTTGGTGGAGGAGCAGGATTTGGCAATGGATTCAGAGAAGTTGCTCCTGCAAAAGGCGTAACCAAGGAATAAACCAATTGGTCGCCATCCGGATCTAGAGCAGAATGATTAAAAATTAAATCATCGTTGTTACACAATAATAATGGCGGATAATTTAAAAACCTAGGACTACTATTTATGGTTGCATTCGTTTCCGAACCAGGAACGTGGGTTGTGAGCGTTAAACCAGTATCGTCTGGGTTTTGAAGATTGGTAATGTTTGGACCCCTGCAACATCTTTGGTAGGTAACCGTGTAACCACCAACTGTTGGCGGTAAATTAATTACTTTAGTATAAACCGCTTTTTGCACGCAAATATCCGTTGGCGGAATAACGCAAGGATTATTAAAAATAACCGGTAAAATAGTGCTACCTGGAAACGGAACAGAAAGATTATATAAAAAACTGTTGCTATTTTGAAGGTAAACCGTGAGAACAAGAGGATCATCGTATGCCGCGCCAGTTGAATTACAATCTCGATACACGGTAATAAAAAAGCGGTAATTATTTCCACCAATATAATCGTAATAAATATCGCCACCAACAATGTGAGAAGCTTTCGCTCCAAACACGCTTAAGAGTGCGAGAATTAATACAATTGTTTTCATGCTTCGATTAAGACGTGAAGATACGCCAAATGTTGTTTCATTGGATTACAAATATCCAAATTTAAGCAGATTAAATGCCAAAAGAATAGTTAAAATGCAGTTCTTTGGCGATTCTACTGCCATCTACTTTTTTTCCTAATTTATCCGAAAATTCAACCAAAGGTGCCGGCATTTGTAATTCTTTTGTTTTTTCTAAATAGTAAATTGCTTTTTTAGGATGCTCTGGCGAACAAACATTGAATGTTTTGTTCTCGCACCCCTGTTTCATAATTTGCTCTATTGCTGCAATGACATCATTAAGATGTACCAAATTCACAAACATATTACCATCTTTCATCGTTCGACCGCTAAAAAATTTAGCAGGATGGCGATTGGGACCGATTAAACCAGCAAGTCGAAGGATTGTATATTTTTGTTGAGCGGTGCGAACTTCGGTTTCCGCTAAAAAAACCGGGTGGTCTTTATTAACCTCCGAATCTTCCGTTACATCGCCCTCTATTTCTTGGTAAACGCCAGTAGAACTAGTAAAAATAACCTTACAGGTAGCTGGAAATTGTTGCAGAATCGATGCGATTTGTTTCGGGTAATTTTCAGATTTAGAAGGAGGGAAATTTAGAATTAAAAAATCAATATCTGCGCTCCAATCTGGCATGCTGTCTGTCGAAGTTCCATCATACAGAAACGGAAGTATTCCTGCATTTTCCAAAATAGAAAGCTTTGCAGGATTGGTCGTTGAGCCAAAAACAACATACTTTTGCTGTAGTAATTTTATAGCCAGCGGCATTCCCAGCCAACCACATCCAATTAGTGCAATTTTAATCATTTCTCAAAGTTAAGAAGAAGGCATGAAAATACTTTTATTTATCGCAATTAATAGAACTTTATTGCTAAAATTAATATAGCTTTAACTAAAGTTTGAAGCATAGAAAGGATTTATTTCCTTTTGAGAGAATTTAAAAAAATATTACCTAATTGAATTTCATAAAAGATTAAACACCAATAAATTGGACGATGAGCACAAATCTACAGATAAAATCTTTTGACGAATACAAAGAAAAATATGCTAAAAGTATAGCTGATCCAGAAGGGTTTTGGAGTGAAGTGGCAGAAAACTTCCACTGGCAAAAAAAGTGGGACACCGTTTTAGAGTGGAATTTTGACGAGCCAAAAATTGAATGGTTTAAGGGTGCTAAGTTAAATATAACTGAAAATGCCTTAGACCGCCATTTGGCTGAGAGAGGTGATAAAATAGCTTTGATTTGGGAACCAAATGATCCGAAAGAGCAATTTGTGCGCTACACCTATAGGGAACTTTACGAACAGGTGTGTCAATTTTCGAATGCGCTAAAAACAAAAGGAATAAAAAAAGGTGACCGCGTATGTATTTACATGCCTATGGTTCCGGAATTGACAATTGCTGTTTTAGCATGCGCACGAATTGGCGCGATACATTCTGTTATTTTCGCAGGTTTCTCCGCTACGGCAGTTTCGGATCGTGTAAACGATGCACAGGCAAAAATGATAATTACCGCCGACGGACTCAACCGTGGGGCAAAACAAATTCCATTAAAACGTGTAATTGATGAAGCACTGGAAACGTGTACTTCCGTAGAAAGTGTAATCGTATACGATTGTCTAGGCTGGGATGCTTCTATGGTGAAAAACCGCGATTACTGGTGGCAAGATGTAGTAAAAGGAGAAGAAAAAATTTGTCGAGCGGAGGTAATGGATGCGGAAGACATGTTATTCATATTGTACACTTCCGGTTCAACTGGGAAACCAAAAGGAGTTGTGCATACCTGCGGTGGTTATATGGTATATACGGCATATACGTTTCAAAATGTATTTCAGTACCAAGAATCCGATATCTATTGGTGTACAGCAGATATTGGTTGGATTACCGGGCATTCGTATATTGTATACGGCCCTTTGATTTCCGGTGCAACAACCGTTATGTTTGAAGGAATCCCAACGTATCCGGACGCTGGAAGGTTTTGGCAGATTATTGATAAACATGGCGTCAACCAATTTTTAACTGCGCCAACTGCGATTCGATCGTTGATGGCTTATGGAGAGGATCATGTTCTTTCCTATAGTTTGGATTCCTTAAAAATGTTAAGTTCTGTTGGCGAACCAATCAACGAGGAAGCTTGGAAATGGTATTATTTACACGTTGGGAAGGAACGATGTCCGGTAGCTGATAGTTGGTGGCAAACGGAAACCGGTGGTATAATGATTTCAGGAATTGGGAATTTATCCCCGATGAAGCCAACATTTGCAGGTTATCCAATGCCTGGAATTCAGCCCGTATTATTAGACCAGGAAGGGAATGAAATTACTGCCGCCAATGTAGAAGGTTACTTATGCATAAAAGCGCCATGGCCTTCCATGATTCGCACTACCTA
>JBEDAD010000077.1:0-2719 GCA_041177985.1 Bacteroidota bacterium
ATCAAATCCAGGCAGGTTGCTTTCTATAAAAAATACTAATCCGATGTGTAGAAATGTCACAACGTACCAAAAAACTGTGTATAATGATTTGAATATTTTCATGCGGTGAATATAATAATTAATTTTTGTTAGATACCAAGACTCCTTATCATTCATATATTCCGTTTGACCGATAAAAAAATCTTTTTTTTCTTCGTAAATCATTGTTTAATGTAACTTTATTTGTATTATTGCATCATCAAAAAGGAATTTAACGGTTCCTGCCACAATCCGAACAATTTGATACATCCCAAAAAAAATCATTGCACATTTTACGTATTTTATGGATAAAAAAGAATTAGAAGGTAAAAAACTTTCTGAGCTACGCGAACTTGCGAAAAACAAAGGTATTTCTGATGTTGAATCTTTAAAAAAAGCAGAGTTAATTTCACTTTTAACAGAACAAGGCTCCACTGAAACCGCGGTAATTGCGACAAAGTCAGAAGCTGTTGAAGCGGAAACAACTGAAGAGCGACCAAAACGCAAACGAACACGCGTGGAAAGTGCTGAAATCGTGAAGAAACAAGGCAGTTTATTTACAACTCAAGATGTAAAACAGGAAGAAAAAATCGAAGAAAACAATCCAACAGAAGCAACAGAAGTTGTTGCTGAAAAAATTGTCTCCAAAAAACAAGCGGAAGTTATTCCTGAAAAACAACCCGAAATTGTTTTGGAAACAGCAGTTGCAGTTGAAGAAGTTCAAGCTGAAGCAAAAAAGGTAGAACCTTCCAAAAGTCAAAAGCCACAAAGAAATATTCCAGAAAAACAAGGGCGAAACTTATTGGATATCATTAAAAAACCAGCTCCGGAAAAGAGTGCAGATGGAACGGAAGGCAATTCGGGAAATGAAGCAGCGTCTCCAGAGCGAAAAGATCGATTTGAAAGACCGCAGCGCACACCAAATGTACATGCAAATCAGAATAATCCAAACCAAAACCCAAATCGCACGCCAAATATCAATGCGAACCTGAATAATCCAAATCAAAATCCAAATCGCCGACCGCAACCAGAGAAAATGCTGGAAGACAAAATGGATGATGCATACGATTTAGTTGGTATTGTTTCTGCAGAGGGTGTTTTGGAAGTTATTCAAGATGGTTACGGATTTTTGCGTTCTTCAGACTATAATTATTTACCATCACCGGATGATATTTACGTTTCGCAAACTCAAATCAAATTATTTGGTTTAAAAACAGGAGATACTGTAAAAGGGACAATTCGTCCGCCACGTGAAGGAGAAAAATTCTTCCCGCTTGTAAAAGTTGAATCTATCAATGGCCGCCATCCTTCTTACATTAGAGATCGTGTTCCTTTTCAATATTTAACGCCACTTTTTCCGGACGAAAAATTCAAATTAACGGGACACAAAAATGAATCTTTGTCGACTCGTGTAATGGATTTATTTGCGCCAATTGGAAAAGGCCAGCGTGGAATGATCGTTGCGCAGCCAAAAACGGGTAAAACCATGCTTTTGAAAGATGTTGCGAATGCAATTGCGGCAAATCATCCGGAAACATATCTTATCGTTTTATTAATTGATGAACGTCCAGAGGAAGTTACCGATATGGCAAGAAGCGTGCGCGCGGAAGTTGTGGCATCTACTTTTGATGAACCAGCTGATCGTCATGTAAAGGTGGCAAATATGGTTTTGGAAAAGGCCAAAAGAATGGTAGAATGTGGACACGATGTTTGTATTCTTTTGGATTCCATCACGCGTTTGGCTCGCGCCTACAACACTGTTTCTCCAGCATCCGGTAAAGTTCTTTCTGGTGGTGTAGATGCAAATGCACTGCACAAACCAAAACGTTTCTTCGGCTCTGCCCGAAAAATTGAAAATGGCGGTTCACTTTCCATTATTGCAACAGCATTGACGGAAACTGGTTCTAAAATGGACGAAGTTATTTTCGAGGAATTCAAAGGAACGGGTAACATGGAATTACAGTTGGATCGTAAAATATCGAACCGTAGAATTTACCCTGCAATCGATATAACAGCATCCGGAACGCGTCGGGAAGATTTATTGGTTAGCAAAGATGTGCTACAACGCATTTGGTTGCTGCGTAAATTTATTGCCGACATGAATCCTATTGAATCGATGGAATTTATAAAATCACATATGGAGAACACGATTTCAAACGAGGAATTCCTTGTTTCTATGAACAGTTAATCCCAATATTATCTATATTTTTGTCCCGAAATGGAAATTCCGTTTCGGGACATTTTTTTTTACTAGAATTATGAAAACAACCGTAAAAACAGGAATTTTAGCCGCAGCAAGTTGGATCCTCTTAAAACTATCCTTTTTTTACTTGGGATTGTTTCCAGAAACCATCGCACCAGCAGTATTATTGAATATTCTAGGATTGCTTCTTGCGATTTCAATTGGATTATTTGTACAAAAAAGAAAAGACACAGAAGAAACGAGTGCTATGCACGACATTAAAAATGCACTAAGCGCAGGATTTCCATACGTTTTGCTAGTTTGTATCTTCATTTATCTTTATTACGCAAAGATAAATCCTTCGTATTATGCAAATCAAGTGGCTAAAAAGGAAATCGCTATTGAAAAAATGGTGAACGACCCAAAAGCATTGGAAGTATTCAAAGCATCACAGCCGGACGCGGAAGTTATGACGAAAGAAGCGATTGAAGCGAAATTAAAAGACAGCAACCGAAAAGG
>JBEDAD010000078.1:0-7944 GCA_041177985.1 Bacteroidota bacterium
GACATCGACGGAATGGAGAATCTTGGAATCTACGAAGTAGCGCCAGAAGATTTTGCATTGTGCGAGTATGTTTGTACAACAAAAATCAATATTCAAGATAAAATCCGTCAAGGCCTGGACTTGATAGGGGAAGAGTGCATGTAATATTTAAAAATTCTTTACAGTGAAATTCTTAGAAAATATTTTACATAAAATGGAACCAAATTTCGTCAAGGGAGGAAAACTTGAGAAATGGAACCCATTGTTTGAAACGCTTTCAACATTTGCGTTTTCGCCAAAAATAGTTACTACAAAAGGTGCACACATCCGTGATGGTGTAGATTTGAAACGTACCATGATGACCGTAATTATTGCGCTTATTCCATGTTTATTGTTTGGGATTTATAATACCGGACATTGGGCAATGGTTGCAGAACAAGGGAATCGTGATTTGATTTTCTGGGCGGATCAAGGTACAAAAATTTTACTGGGACTAAAAGTGGTTTTACCGCTAATCGTGGTTTCTTATGGTGTTGGTTTGTTAATCGAGTTTATTTTTGGGATGTTTAGAGGCCACTCTTTACACGAAGGATTCTTGGTTTCGGGAATGTTGATTCCTTTGGTCATGCCTGCAGATGTTCCATTGTGGATGGTTGCAGTTGCAACAGCATTTGCTGTAATCATAGGGAAAGAAGTGTTTGGTGGAACAGGAATGAATATCGTGAATATTGCCTTAACCGCGCGTGCTTTCTTATTCTTTGCTTATCCAACTTCCATGTCTGGAGATAAAGTTTGGTTGGCAGGAAAAGAAGTGGATGGCGTTTCTGGATCAACAGCTTTGGGAGATTTGGCTTCGTTTATGTCGGATAAGCCGGTTTTTGAAAATCTGGATGCGTATACTTCGAATTATTCTCTCTTTGACTCGGTAGTAGGTTCTATTCCCGGATCTGTTGGTGAAACATCGGTTATCGCATGTTTAATTGGAGCTGCGATTCTTGTTTTTTCTGGAGTTGGTTCGTTGCGTATTATTTTATCCTTCTTTGTAGGAGGTTTTGTAATGGGACTTTTATTAAATCTAATCGGTGGAAATCCATATTTGGACCTTCCTGCCTATTACCATTTAGCAATTGGTGGTTTTGCTTTTGGTGCTGTGTTTATGGCAACAGATCCAGTAACGGCAGCGCAAACTGCAAACGGGAAAATCATCTATGGTTTTCTTGGAGGATTAGTTGCAATCATTATTCGTGTGTTGAATCCAGCATATCCGGAAGGTGTTATGCTTTCTATATTATTGATGAATGTTTTGGCTCCGATTATTGACCATTACGTTGTACAAGGGAATATTAAAAGAAGGTTAAAAAGAATTAAAACTGCGTAATCATGGCATTTAATAAAGAAAGTAATGGTGGCACATTTGGTTTTGCAATCGCATTGGTTGTCGTTGTGGGAGTTGTTCTTGCAATGCTATCCATCGAATTAAAACCGCAAAAAGACCAGAATTCAAAGGTTAAAAAGCAAATGGAAATTCTTTCTGCTTTTATGGATTTGAATAAAGAAGGTATCAGCAGAAAAAATGCAGAAGAAGAATTCAAGAAGTACGTTCAATTGGAAGACGCTGTTGTCTTGGATATGAATGGAAATAAAGTGGAAGGCGCAAATGCTTTTGATGTAAATATTCAAGAGGAATACAAAGACAAAAACAAAAAGGAAAAAGACAAAAGATTTCCCCTGTTCGTTGCTGAAAAGGATGGAAAAAAAATGTTTGTCATTCCGGTAGTTGGAAAAGGACTTTGGGGACCTATCTGGGGAAATATTTGCTTGGATGAGGACATGAGTACCATCGTTGGAGCTTCTTTCGGTCACAAAGGAGAAACACCTGGGCTTGGCGCAGAAATTGGACAAAAGTTTTTTATCGATCGATGGATTGGTGAATCTATTACAGATGAGAATGGTGAATTTTTGAAATTCGAAATTGTAAAAGATAATTCTGGTAATGCAAAACCTCAAAAAGTAGATGGTATAACTGGCGGAACAATTACTTCCAAAGGCGTGGAGGAAATGGCAAATAGATGTTTGTCTATTTACGCAATTTATTTTAAGCAACTTAAAAATCAACAGTAATGAGCGAAGAAACTGTAAATAAAAGAGCTCCAAAAGAGCCGCTTTTTTCTAAGAATAATAGAAAGTTGATTACCGATCCGCTTACAGATAATAATCCTGTAACGGTTCAAGTACTAGGCGTTTGTTCTGCATTGGCAATTACGGTCCAGGTTAACCAGGCAATTGTAATGGGATTATCCGTGGTATTTGTTACCATGATGAGTAATTTTGTTATCTCGGCAATGCGTAACATTATTCCTTCCAGAATTAGAATTATTGTTCAATTGGTAATCGTTGCTGCTTTGGTTATTGTTGTGGATCAAATACTGCAGGCATTTTTACCGGATCTTTCCGAGAAATTATCGGTATTCGTTGGACTCATTATTACCAACTGTATCTTAATGGGACGTTTGGAAGCTTTTGCTATGGCAAATAAACCTTGGCCTTCTTTGTTGGATGGTTTAGGAAATGGTTTGGGATATACTGGTTTATTGCTAATCGTTGCAGTGTTTAGAGAATTATTCGGTTCGGGATCCCTTCTTGGTATTCCAATCTTTGGCAGTCCAATACCGACGCCTGATTCCCCACTAGGAACTGGTTTGTACGCAATGGGATACATGAATAACAACTTGGTTATTTTACCGCCATTTGCATTGGTAGTAGTTGGAATCATCATTTGGATTCAGCGTGCACGAAATAAATCTTTACAAGAACAACATTAATCGATTACTAATTGAATTGTTATGGAAAGTACTTTAGATATTTTTATTAAGTCAATATTTTCAGAGAACATGATTTTTGCCTACTTCTTGGGCATGTGTTCTTATCTGGCGGTATCCAAAACGGTGAAAACTGCAGTTGGACTAGGCGCAGCGGTTATTTTTGTTTTAACGGTTACCGTTCCTGTAAATTATTTGTTGGAAAATTACCTATTGAAAGCAGGAGCATTGTCTTGGTTGGGTGAAGAATATGCGGAAATTGATTTAAGTTTCCTTTCATTCATTATGTTCATTGCAGTCGTTGCCTCTATTGTGCAATTGGTAGAAATGTTGGTGGAAAAATTTGCTCCAGCATTGTATGGTGCTTTGGGAATCTTTTTGCCGCTTATTGCTGTTAACTGCTCCATTCTTGGTGGTGCTCTGTTTATGCAAGAACGACAATATTCAACAGTTTTAGATGCAACCGCATTTGCCTTTGGATCCGGAATTGGATGGTTTATCGCAATTGTAGCGATTGCAGCAATTCGTGAAAAGGTTCGGTATTCCAACGTTCCAGCCCCCCTGAGAGGTCTAGGAATTACATTTATTATTACTGGTTTGATGGGAATGGCTTTTATGAGTTTCATGGGAATCAAATATGGTAAAGAAGTGAAAGCAGAAAAAGTAGAGCTTGTTCAAACAGCTGAAGATAGTAACACTAAAATTCAAGAGTAATGGGGTTGACATTAACAATCACGATAGTAGCTTTCTTATTGGTAATGCTTGCATTGACTGCGATGTTGCTGTTTGTAAAAGCTAAAATAACACCAAAAGGAAAGATTCAAATTGATATCAACCACGGTGAACGTATAGTGGAAGTGGACGGTGGAAGCACGCTTCTTTCCACCTTAAGCAATAATGGTATCTTTTTACCTTCTGCTTGCGGTGGCGGTGGAACGTGTTTACAATGTAAATGCCAAGTTTTAGAAGGTGGTGGCGAAATTCTACCAACGGAAGAACCGCATTTTTCCCGTAAAGAAATTGCTGCAAAGTGGCGTTTGGGTTGCCAAGTGAAGGTGAAGGAAAACATGAAGATTCATGTGGAAGAGGAAGTTCTTGGAATCAAAGAATGGGAGGCTACCGTAGTTTCGAATTTCAACGTTGCAACCTTTATCAAGGAATTTATTGTAGAGATTCCGGAAGACATGGATTACAAAGCTGGCGGGTATATTCAAATTAAAATTCCTGCATGTGAAGTGAAATATTCTGATATGGATATTACCGCGCATCCTTTGGATCATCCTGGAGAACCAGATAAATTCAAAGCAGATTGGGATAAGTTTGGTTTGTGGCCTTTGGTTATGAAAAACGAAGAGGAAGTTGTTCGTGCATATTCTATGGCTTCTTACCCAGCGGAAGGTCGAAAAATCATGTTAAATGTTCGTGTTGCTACGCCGCCATTTGATAGAGCAAGAAATGGTTGGATGCAAGTGAATCCTGGGATTGCTTCTTCTTATATTTTCAACCTGAAAGAAGGAGATAAAGCAATTATTTCTGGACCTTATGGTGAATTTTTCATCAATGAGTCCGACGCTGAAATGGTTTACATCGGTGGTGGAGCTGGAATGGCACCAATGCGTTCGCATTTATACGAATTATTCAAAACACTTCGCACGAATAGAAAAGTGAGCTACTGGTATGGTGGTCGATCTAAAGGCGAATTGTTCTATATCCACTATTTCCGTGACCTTGAAAAAGAATTTCCTAATTTCAAATTCTATTTAGTACTTTCTGAACCAATGGAATCGGATAATTGGAAAGTAATGAAAGACACAGAAGACGAAGGAGACGGTTTTGTTGGTTTCGTTCACCAAGTGGTTATCGATCAGTATTTATCAAAGCACGAATCACCAGAAGATATAGAATTCTACTTCTGCGGTCCGCCGATGATGAACAATGCGGTTACGAATATGTGCGACCAATGGGGCGTTCCAAAAGAAAATGTACGTTTTGATGATTTTGGAGGATAATCCATTTTCACGTTAAAAATACAAATCCCGTTTTTTTGAAACGGGATTTTTTTATACCACTTTTTTGGATAAAATAGCTTGCATGCACACGAGAGACTTTCTATATCTTGCGCCTTTACAAGGTTTTACAGATCATCATTTTCGAAACGCTTTTCAAGAGGTACTGGGAGATGTAGATCGCTTTTACGCACCATATTTGAAAATGGCGCACGATGGAACGTTGAAAGAAGGCCCGAAAGTAGATGTTTTACCCGCAAATAATCCTTTTGAAAAAGTCGTTCCCCAGATAATGGCGTGTTGCACAGAGGATTTTCTTGTCATGGCCGACTATTTGCGTAATCTTGGGTATACGGAAGTCAACTGGAATTTAGGTTGTCCTTATCCAATGGTGGCAAAACGGGATTTAGGTTCAGGAATATTAAATAAACCGGATAAAATTCTAGCTATTTTGGAAACGGTAATACCGACGTGTGGTTTAAAAATCGGTTTAAAAATGCGCATGGGTTACGAACATACGGGAGATATTTTAAACCTTCTTCCGGCTTTAAATGCTTTTCCTTTGACGGAAATTATTGTGCATGCCCGCTATGGAAAGCAATTGTATGCTGGCACATGCGACCACGATAGATTTGCTGAATGTCTGCCCTTAACCTCCCACAATTTAATGTACAATGGCGATATTAATTCAGTGGAAGATTTTAGAGAATTGAAAACCAAATTTCCAACTATTCAGCATTGGATGTTGGGCCGTGGCGCTGTTGCAAATCCATTTATATTTGAAATGATTCAAGAGGATAGCTTGGAATTTCCGGAAGATCGAAACGAGGTTTTTCTTGCCTTTTTGCTCTTACTTTTAGAAAGTCACCTGAAGACCAACAACAACGATGGAAATATTCTCCTCAAAATGAAACACTATTGGGAATATTTTTCCTCCGCTTTTCACGAAGGATTAACGTATTATCGGTTGGTTAAAAAAGCAGATTCACTTTCTGCCTACGAAGGTGTAATAGCCAATATTTTGCAAGTGTAAAGTCTATTTTCAAGGTGATTACTTTGTTGGGATAAAAAAAGAAAACGGCTTTTTTTTGAAATAATACCAAACCGATTTGAAGAGGTATTTTATCTCGGATGTTTGAATGTTCCGTGAACGAAATGCAAGCGCAAGTGAAAGAAGGAAACTTACAATAAAATTTACAAAACCAATTATTCCTATTCCCACAATTCCCCAAAATAGGGTAGGTATTGAAACATCAAAATTGCTTCCAAACAAGCCAAGTGCAAAATTACCACTCGCAAAAGTAATGTGTCGAATGTCTAAATTCAATCCAAAAAACACCCCAATGATAGCGGTTGACCCCATGAATACTCCAAACCATAAATTTGAGGCAATTCCTGGCCAATTTTGCTCAATGCGTTCTGCTAGTTTTCTCGTCTTTTGTTTTCCAATCGTTTTTTTGAGTAATGGATGTTCTGCAATGCGATAATACACGCGTTTGTACTTGTTTCTATTCGATATGGCACCTGAAATAATTCCAGAAAGGAAAAGGAAAACTCCCGCTATTGCAGCATGAAAAACAGCCGCGGAGTGAATCGGACTTAAATCACGAAGCAGTGTGGCTGATTTTTCTGTAGCAAAATTATAGTTGAATAAATACACGGAAAGCCAGACAACAAATAGTGAAACTGGAAATGCAACAAGCACATTTCCCACAAATGCAATAAATTGTGAGCGAAATAATTGGGAAAATAGTTTGGCAAAGGCAAGATGACGATCTTTCTCTGCAATGGATTTTTTGGTTCCTACCTCGATGGACTTCACAATTGCCGCGGCTGTCATAGCTGGCTGCTTTGTTGCCAATGTAAATCCAAGTAAATAAATGGTGATGAAACCCAATGCATAATTGAAACTGTACAAAACAGCATGTCCAAATTCACTAACGTCTGCCTTCGACATTAGAACTTTAAAAACGCATAGGAATCCAACGATCATGCCGCCACCCATTGCGGTATAAAGCATGTTAAAATATTGCTTCCTGGATTGTGTAATGTAATGTTCGCCAGTTTTCGCCGTATGCTGTGTGATCTCGTACGCCAAGGTTTGTGTACTTTGGCCTATTAGCTTAACAATGTTATTTTTCCTGCAATTGTATCGAATTAGGGTTTGCAGCAATACAATGGAATTTGTTAATTTATCTGATTCTTTGCTTACAAGTAAAAGCGGAAGCAGTACGCCAATTCTTTTCAATTGCTGTTGTACCCGCAACAAATTTTGGTTAACGCGGATAGAAATACCATATTTCTTACTATTGGAAAATGCTTCTTCGACGGTTAGATGGCACTTGGCATGCACATCTAACAAGCTGCAAAAATCTAAATCAGAAGGAGCTAAGAACTGGTTCCCGTTGTTTCGAATTTTGATTTCCAAGGCATCGTAAATCTTCTCGAAGGCTTCAAACGGACTTTCCATGTGCTCGTATGCTGGAATCATTTGTAGCACATCTTTTTCTAAAAAACGCCCACTTGCTCGCTGAATTAAAAGACTGATAGACTGTAAAACTTCTTGGATTGGAGAATATTCCACCACATTTGTATAGATACTTTCAATTTCCAGTAGGTGTATTAATTCTAGGAACTCTGAAAAAGGAATGTTTTGAAACCATAGATAATCGGTTTTCTTGTAAAGAACTTGATTTAAAATATATTCCAAGGTGTCCTTTTCAGGTTGTTCAGGTAACAATTTTGCTACCATTCGATCCACTATTTCCCCGAAAAAACGTGTGTCTTGGATAATCCCGGTATCACTTAAAATATGCGTAAATCGTCTGCGAAAGAAGAGTGCTTTGACATACTTTTTGAACAATTCTTTATGGGAAGAATGCGCATTCAGAAATTCCAGAAGCGGGCGTAAACTTGGAGACACGAAATCCTTTGAATGTTTGGGCCGAATTGTCTCAATGAGTTCTATTAAAAAATCCAACTCATTATCCACCTGCATGGATTGCACCTCTAGAGAGCTAAATAATTCAGTATATGATTTTTCTACGTGCTGGATTTTTTTCCACCTTAATTTTGAAATAGCCATTTAAAGTAAAATTACCGTCTTGGAGGTTAATACAGCTGCGAACTATGTTAAATAT
>JBEDAD010000079.1:0-5181 GCA_041177985.1 Bacteroidota bacterium
TTTTCTCAAATGGAGAAGTTAAATCAACCTTTACTATTCCGCCACTCAATCCTGATATAATTGGAGCATGGCCGGTCAAAACTTGAAAAGAGCCATCCAATCCAGGAAACTGAACTGCAGACACTTCTCCATAAAATATTTTTGATTCCGGTGTGATTATTTCCAAATGCATTGAACTCATTTTTTTTGTAGAAAAATTACTTACGATCTACTAAAGGTTATACTTCCGCTAACATTTTCTCTCCTGCAGCAATAACATCTTCGATTCCACCTTTCAAGTTAAAGGCAGCTTCTGGATACTTATCGTACTCACCGTCTAAAATCGCGTTGAAAGATTTTATTGTTTCTTGAATATCAACCAAAACCCCAGGTATTCCTGTAAATTGCTCTGCAACGTGGAATGGCTGTGACAAGAAACGTTGAACACGTCGCGCTCTGTGAACGATTAATTTATCTTCTTCCGATAATTCATCCATACCAAGGATTGCAATAATATCTTGTAATTCTTTGTAGCGCTGTAGGGTTATTTTTACACGTTGTGCACAATCGTAATGCTCGTCGCCAACGATTTCAGGTGTCAAAATACGAGAAGTTGAATCCAAGGGATCAACAGCAGGATAAATTCCTAATTCCGCAATTTTACGGGATAATACCGTTGTAGCATCTAAGTGAGCAAATGTATTTGCCGGCGCTGGATCCGTAAGGTCATCCGCAGGAACATAAACCGCTTGAACAGATGTAATAGATCCGTTTTTAGTGGATGTAATTCTCTCTTGCATCGCTCCCATTTCGGAAGCTAATGTCGGCTGGTATCCAACAGCAGATGGCATACGTCCAAGCAATGCTGAAACTTCTGAACCTGCTTGTGTGAATCGGAAAATGTTGTCCACGAAGAAAAGGATATCTTTTCCTTGTCCGTCACCTTCTCCATCACGGTAGTATTCCGCCATTGTCAAACCGGAAAGAGCAACACGTGCACGTGCACCCGGCGGCTCATTCATTTGTCCGAAAACGAAAGTAGCTTTTGACTCCTTCATTTCTTCCAAATCAATTTTAGCAAGATCCCATCCGCCTTCTTCCATAGAATGCATGAAGGCTTCACCATATTTTATAATTCCAGACTCAAGCATTTCACGTAATAGGTCATTTCCTTCTCGTGTACGCTCTCCAACTCCTGCAAAAACAGAAAGTCCACCGTGTCCTTTAGCGATATTGTTAATCAACTCTTGAATCAAAACTGTTTTCCCAACACCAGCACCACCGAACAAACCAATTTTACCACCTTTTGAGTATGGCTCAATTAAGTCAATTACCTTGATACCTGTGTATAGGATTTCGGAAGAAGTTGATAATTGGTCAAATCTTGGCGCTTCACGGTGAATTGGCAATCCATCTGAATTATCCACTTCATTAATTCCGTCAATTGCTTCACCAATCACGTTGAACAAACGTCCTTTAATCTTATCACCGATAGGCATTTTGATTGCACTACCAGTAGATGTAACTTCCATTCCACGGCTAAAACCATCCGTTGAATCCATCGAGATTGTTCTAACTGAACTTTCACCAACATGAGATTGCACTTCAAGAACAACACGTGTTCCATCCGATTTTCTAACTTCTAATGCATCAAATACATTTGGAAGCTCTACACCTTTTTCAAAGTTTACGTCAACTACAGGACCAATAACCTGTGAAATATTACCTTTAATTCCCGACATTTGAGTGTCTTTTTTAAATATTAACTACTTTCAGTGAAACTGTCACTGCTCCGAATTTGGGCGCAAAGATAAACCAATTATACGAAGTCAATTCAATTCTACACAACTTTTTTTCAACTTTTTTTCTATTTTATCTCAATAATGCAAATGTCCAAAATTCTTTTTCAATAAATAACGAACTGGCAGGTACGAAAACAGAAAACTCAAAACACTTACCAGTGAAACAATAAGTAATCCATCATTGAAAGAAAGCTTTACCGGAAAAGGTTCACCGCCTGAATTTGGCATGGTTAAATATCCTCCGTAAACCTGCATTAAACAAATGCCGTATCCGATTAACAATCCAATTAAAATTCCTTTACCGGCAATAAGAACTCCTTCTATAAAAAATATTCTGAAAACCATTCGCTGGTCTGCACCGAACCCAATCATGGTTTGCACATTTTCTTTTTTCTCCACGAACAGCATGGTTAACGAAGCGATGAGATTAAAAGCCGCTAAAATGAATATGAAAACCAAAATTATAAGGACAATAACTTTTTCTGATTTACTCGTTTTATAGATTAATTCATTTTTTTCATAGTTGGTCTTCACATTGAAATCTGACCCCAACTTTGCAAGAAGGATTTGTTTCACTTCTTCGTTGGATGCGTCGGAATCAACATCTATGTAAACGGCCGTAATTGCATCGTTATAATTCAACACTTCCTTCGCCAGTTGAATCGGCAACACAATCATTTCCGCATTCACCTCCCGATTAAAATTCATTCTTCCAGCGACATTCACGATACTGGTGTGAAAAGGATTTGAACCTAATCGAACTTTGGAATCGCGCTTTGGCGCATATAAAATCACCTGTTCGTAGCCCATTTTTTCTGGGATAAATCCGCCAAGTTTATCGAGTAGAGAAGCACCAAGAATTCCGAAATCTCCATTTTTGTCTGTCAAAACAGGTTTTCCATCCACCATGTGCTCAGCCATTCTAGTAATTGTCAAAAATGAACTATCGACTCCAACTAAACTGGCATTCACCCATTTTTTTTCATGTTTTAACACAACAACTTCCTCAATTGCCCTGGAAACGTTTTTCACGCCTTCCACATGCAAAAGCGTTGAAAAATCCAATTGATTTTCTGAAAATGTTTTCCCCGCATTGGATCGTATTGTTATATCGGTATCGAAATCAGAATACAACTTTTCAATCATGGATTCGATTCCATTGAAAGCAGAAAGTAAAATCACCAAAGCGGCTGTAATTACAGCGATTCCTATAACAGAGATGCGCGTAATCAGATTGATAACACTCTTTTTCCCTTTGGATGAAAGGTACCTTTTCGCTATGTAATAGGAAACTCCGATGGTGTATTATTTAGGTGTAACGTGAAAATTATTTTTTCAAAAGCTGGTCTATTTCCATCGCATAATCCAATGAATCATCGATAAAAAATAGTAATTCAGGAATTTTACGCATATTCTTCAATCGTTTGCCAACATCTCCCCGAATTTTCCCTGTATTGATCTTAATATTTTCCAATACTTCTTTTTTCTCCGGGCCAGCAAAAACACTTAAGTAACATCTTGCTAAGGAGAGATCTGATGTTACACGAATTGTAGTTACAGAAACCATTGCGCCTAAGCAGATCTCACGAGCATTGCGTTGAAAAAAAGTAGATAATTCCTCTTGAATCACTCCTTCGATCTTATTTTGTCTAATTGAACTCATGGTGCAAAAGTAACAATTGTTCTCCCCCGAATGAAAAGTTAGGGAAACAAAAACTTATCTTTGACCCGAATGAAGGATTTTTTAGAAATATATCGTTACACATTTACATATAAAACAAAAGCAATTCTTGTTATTGTGAGTAACCTGTTATTCGTAGTGTTTAACTTGCTTTCGTTGATTCTTTTCATCCCATTTTTACAGTTAATATTCAAACCTGAAGTTAATGCAGCTGCATTGGTTGAGCCGAAATGGAATGGTGGATTTATTGAATTATTAGCCTACACCAAAGACTATTATAATTTTTTAATGCAGAAAATGGTCAATGAAGACCCGAAGCAAGCATTATTATTTGTCTGTATTTCTGTTTTCACCGCTTTCTTCTTGAAGAATCTATTCCGTTATGCCGCAATCTGGTATCAGTCTGAGTTGCGAATGGCGGTTGTGCGGGATATTCGGGACAAACTCTTTGTAAAAGCTTTAAATCTGCCACTTTCTTTCTATTCCGACGAACGAAAAGGAGATATTATGTCTCGAATGAACAGCGATGTTGGAGAAATCGAAATTGCAGTTGTCAGCATATTGGAATTAATTTACCGGGAACCCATCGCGATTATTTTCTACGTTGGCACGCTAATTTATTTTAGTCCAACACTAACACTGATTTCATTTGTGTTATTGCCAATTTCTGCACTGGTAATTTCCCGAATTGGGAAAAGCTTGAAACGCACGGCAAAAAAGAGCCAAGAGCAAATGGGACATGTTTATTCCTCAATGGATGAAGGCTTGGGCGGCATTCGAATAATCAAGGCTTTTAATGCAATTGATCAAGTTGCAGCTAGCTTTAAAGCGATAAATTTGGCGCATCAAAAATTAGTAACCAAGGCTTTCAGAAAACGCGATTTGTCGCCAGTTCTTAATGAAACACTGGGAGTTGCAGTGATGATGTGTCTGGTTTGGTTTGGCGGATCCATGATCTTAAATGTGCAAAACGACGAAAAACTAACCGGTCAGGTATTCATTACTTTTATAATCGTTTTCTCCCAATTGCTTCGCCCAATACAAGGGATTTCAACCAATATTGCTTTTCTCAACAAGGCAAAAGCATCGCAGGATAGAATTAACGAAATTCTCCATGCTGACGAAAAAATCCATGAAAAGGAAAATCCAGTTTCTCTAACCGAGCTGCACGAGGGGATTCGCTATGAAAATGTTTCGTTCAAGTACAAAGATGCGTTTGTTCTAAAAAACATTGACTTATTTATCCCGAAAGGAAAAACAATCGCGCTGGTAGGCGAATCTGGAAGCGGAAAATCCACTTTGGGCGATCTTTTACCACGTTTTTATGACGTCACCGAAGGTGCAATTTACTTTGACGCAACAAACATCAAGGATTGTTCCATCAAAGACTTACGCGGACACGTTGGTATTGTATCGCAAGAATCTATACTATTTAATTCTTCTGTTAAGGAAAATATTGCTTTTGGAATGCCAAACGCCACACAGGAAGATATTGAAAATGCAGCAAAAATTGCCAACGCGCACGATTTTATTCTAGAATTGGAGCATGGCTACGAAACAAACATTGGAGAAAGAGGAAACAAACTTTCCGGTGGACAAAAACAACGCATAAGTATTGCACGTGCAATTTTAAAAAATCCAACACTTTTGATTCTAGACGAAGCGACCTCCGCCTTGGATACCGAGTCTGAAAAGTTAGTGCAAGATGCATTGGAACAT
>JBEDAD010000080.1:0-3168 GCA_041177985.1 Bacteroidota bacterium
GTATCTCATCAAAGAAATAATACAAGGTATTTTTACCGATTACTTCATCTAATTTTACAAAGTCAGTGGTTTCAAAACCAAATATTCGTGGGTCTTCAAAATTAAAAAATGCCACAGAATCCTTTAATTGATTGATTAACTGCTGCATTAGGGTGCTTTTACCACAACGCCTGATTCCGGTAATGATAAGCACAAATTCTTTACTCAAAATTACCTGAGCTAATTGCTCTCTCCGTTCTCCATTAGGCTTACCCTCCAACAAAAGTTGTTGTTGCTCGAAGGCAATTGCTACGTCAGACTTTAAAACCATAGTTTTTTACATTTTAGTAATATGCAAATATACATTTTAGCAATGAACAAATTTACATTTTAGTAAAATATAACTTGACAGTCGAGCAGTAGCGGGATTGCAGTCTATTCGTGGCGTTACTGTTATTGGTTCGAACCCCGTGTACGGCTACAATTACCGCTTGTTTATTGGGGTGTTGCGATAGTTTTAAGGTCAGTTCTTGCACCGAAAGATCTACTGCTGTAAAGGCAATAAATGCAGCGAATACTAGTTTAAAGTTCATTGTTTTTGATTTTATAAAGGAGAAGATTTGATGTAAAATAGCCATAATTTAAACAATTAGCTTTTCACGGCGTCAATCGCTGTTATATAAAGGTAATGTAAATTATTCCAAATCTTCAAATTTTCAAACTTTCCACTTTTAACCCCTGATTAGTGCCAGCGTCTCGCTCGCACCCATAATTAGAATCCTCGCACTAGCCTAGTGTTTGCAAGTGCTCGGACTAATCGGGAACATAAAGGATTATTTTTTGGCATTTATTTGTTGTTGAATCTTTGCAATTCTTTCCATTAGTTTTTCGAATGAAAGAGAGTTGCCGTAAATCATATTCTGCTGCATTATTTCGTAATCTTTTTGCCATTCCTTTAGGATGCTTGCCGGTGGAATAATACTGATTTTTGCTGGCGTATGATTGGCATAATCAATGCCTCTAATAGGAGTAACGGTACGTCTGTGATTCACAATTCCCTGATATAATCCATTATCTGTAATTGCAATTTGAAAATAAGGCGTATCCATTAATTTTTCTAGGTCATACAGATGTCGGCTCAATCTATCTGTACGGATTTTAGCTGCCGGTTTTTGAAATTCTTCGTGCAATAGAAATACTTTTTCCAGAAAGGTACGTTCCGGATTTACGGTTGCTACCGTAATGGGTTTGTCGGCAAAGGATTGGTCGGGATAGTGTTCTCCTACCAAGGAAGAGAATACTCTGGGTGAACAAGGCTCTCGTAAGGAACGACTACCGATTTCGACTAAAATACGTGGTTTTAGATAGTCTGATGTTGGACTTACCTCAGGATAATAAATTTCAATAATTAAGGGGTCTTGGTCGGTATCTTTAACCTCTGCCAATTGTATTTTTAAATCGGAGAACCCCGCTTTTTCAAATTGCTCTTGTAGCTGATTGAAGAAAACAGTGGAGATGAATTGGAAGGACGCGTTTCGCAATTTACCGACTTGTGATTTGCTCATTTCGGGATCAAAACCCAAATAGCTGAAGTCGAGTGCCAAGTCGATATCTTCGGAGAAACGTTCAATAACATTCCAAGCTTTGCTTAATGAGGTGCCCCCTTTAAAAACGATGTGAGGCGCACAATCCATTGTGAAAATTAATCCCAATGTTTGTGTAACCCACCAATCCTTTTCAATGGCTTGAATGGGAAGTCCTGTTTTTTTCTTGGTTTCTTCAAAAATCTGGAGTCTATCTGTTTTAGATAACTTTTGCCAGTGTACAATGTATTCTCTATTCATTTAGCCAGTGCTTTTCTCATTATTTTTCTAGCCCATTCTGGAGCCAGCGCCATATCGTGTTCTAAAACGTCTTGTTTCTCTTGTTGGAGTAATGCTATAATTTTATTTTCTTCTTCGGGGCGTATCTTGTTTTTGCCAATCGCTTTTAAAGCTTGTATCACCAAACTACTGATGCTTCCTTTTGCGGATAGATTTTTAGGCGTTACTTTCTTTAATAGTATGGTTTGTTTGCCCAAAACAATCTTTCGTGCTGCACCATCGGTAAGATAGACCAACTTCATAGGTACTTGTGTGGAAAGTCCTAATTTGTTTAAGGCCAAATAGCCTGAGGGCACAATACGCGCTTTATCTCTTTTAGCAATTGCCCGAACGACTTCTTCTGCACCAGGTAATACAAAACCAAAAAGGCGGCTTTTTTTTGGTCGCGTATAAATTCCGAGTGCCACTCGTGTTATTTCTCCACTAGCTGCTAATCGTTCGAGCGTTTTATTTACCGTTTTGGCATTGCTTTTAGAGATGAAATTCTCTGTAAAAAAAAGGATGCCTCTTCGGTATTTTTTGATTTCTAAAAGGATAGTCTCTTTTGCAATTTCCTTCATTTTAGCGTGATTTTATGTCACAAATATAGTAAACATTTGTGACTACAAAGTGTTTTATATAAAAACAGTTTAAAACAGTTTAAAAGCCTTTATATTAAGGTGTTATTATTAGTTATTTGTCGCACATATAGGCAATAATTGCGACAAAAAATACAACTTTTTTTGAAATCTTTGTCAAAGTTTTGAACTTTGACAAAGATTAAAAACTTCTTCAAAATGCGCCCAAGCCACTTTATAATCTTCCACCCTGTCACATTTATCAAAAGGTGCGTAATACGTCATTATTTGACCACTATACAATTCGCTTTTTTCTATAGTGTGTTCGTAGGTTTCTCCGGCTAGTAGGTTTTTGCTGGTTTCCCATACTGGAATGCACATCCGAGCGAGCGTCCCGCTCGTACCCATAATTAGAATCCTCGCAAGACCTAGTGTTTGCTAATGCTCGGACTAGGGGGGGGCTTAGTATTTTGTTGACATTTTCCTTGCTTTAAATAACAAAACTACAACTTTTTGTTGTTGTAGTTTGTTTTGTTTGCTTTTGTTTGTGGGCACAGATTACAAATCTGCGCTATCCGTTGACGAGAATAATTACTGCACATCCGAGCGATCGGGTTTATCATTTAACAAATATTGTTGTCCGATTAAAATTAAAAAAAAACTAATTTCCCTAACATATATAGTCCCTACGGGACATTTGCACTGGCGTAGCTTGAATTTTTTTCTACCGATATTTAGCTCCTAATGGA
>JBEDAD010000081.1:0-6212 GCA_041177985.1 Bacteroidota bacterium
GGAATTTACGCCAATTATCTCCGGAAAAATTTCTTGTCCGAGCACAGAAAAGAGCTGTATTTTTTCGATTTGATGATCTGAAAGAATAGAAAATTGGTCATTCGTTGGATTGGGTGAAACCATTATTTCATTTACTTTCTGTAAATCCATTCCTGCTGTAACTGTAAATGGCGCTGTTACAGAAATACACCCAACATCACTAAAGCTATAGCAAGTATACGTTCCGTATGGCGGAAAAATTTCCAGTGTTGAACTTGTCGCTCCGGGAATATCTTGGCCGTTAAGCGTCCACTGATAGGTTGTAAAAGAAAGTGTTGCTAACGTGTTTCCTGTTTGAATAATAGGAAGCATTGGTAATGGATTGGTTTGGAACACTGTAAACGTATCGGTAATTGAACTACAGCCGTTTGTATTGTATACTGTTGCGCTATATTCACCGACAGTAGGAACATAATTTGTTGTTCCTACAAATCCATTTGACCAAATGACGGACATTATTGGAGAAGCAGAAATTGCAGTTAAAGGAATCGGATCAGCACAAAAAGCACCGTTTCCAATTATATTGGTATTAAATTCATTCTGCAGTATGAGATTTAGTGCATTGGCTTTGCCGAATCCGTAACTATTGTTGGGCACAGAACTCGTATACCCATCGGAAAAAGCAGTTGTTAGCAATTGAGTTTTGAAATATGCATAATTCGCTTTACTGCATTTTTCGAGAAATAGCGCTGCGATTCCAGAAATAACTGGAGAAGCCATCGAAGTTCCACCATTTCTTACATGCCAACCGCCAGAATCTATTGCGGCGTTATAAATTGGATTGTTTAAATAGTTTAGCGGTCCCGCGGATAAAGAAACATCTCCAGCAGCAGAAATATCGGGTTTTATGACGCCGTGGCGATTCGGACCTTTACTCGAATTAGGACTTAATTTCCCAGGATTTGTCATGTCACCGCTTGGGTAATATTGATTTCCGTTGTTATCGATATGTCCAAGTCTATTCCTGAAATTTCCAACGGAAATAATTTTTTCAGAACAATTCCAGGAAGAAACGACCGATTGCGATAAATCGGGTTGGTGATAATGCATAATTTCAGGAAGAACAGAAACAGTCGGAAGGGTAGTTACTAAATCGTTCAGACCGAGCCAAGCGCCACTCCACAAGTCATATTTCCCAGATCCAGTTGTCATGAAGCGAAAAAGATAGGAGGTAGAATCAATTGAACTAAACAACACTTGCAGGTGGTAATTTCCATTTTCCAGTTCGGTATAAATTTCCAATGTTGCAATGCGATATCCTAAGGTAGAATAAATTGTATCGTAAATTAAAGTGTTTAAATTAGATTGTGCAGGTCTAAAAATAGTTTTTCCACGCAAGCCATACGTTGGAGCAGGCAAATCTGCTCCCAATGCAAAATTGTAGGTTGCATCGCTGCCATCTGACCATAAATCAAAAAATACTTTATTCGCTCCAAATGCAGCGCTGGAAGAAGGATTATTCAATAGCCAAACAAATGAAGTATCCGAATCAACATTTCCTGTTACGTGGTATTTTCCTTTAGCTCCAGAGTTTCCAGCGGCACAAACGATTATTCTTCCCGCTTTTTCCGTTACAAGATCTTCCATGTATTCTGCTGCGGGATCATTTCCATCGTGGCTTCCCAAATAAGTTCCAAGACTTAAATTTATTACCGCCGGCATGCCGAGTGAATCTGCCACTTTAAAGATATAATCACACGCATCGGCAATGGTTAAAGTCCAATTGGGTAAATCAAAATTTGATTCCACAACAATTATTTTTGATTTCGGCGCAATTCCAGTATTTGTTCCATTTGCCATGCCATTACCAGAACCCATTCCTGCAACCGTACTTCCATGGGCGGTGCTGGTTTCCAAACTCGTGCAGCTGCCATTGTTGATTGCGTTATTATCCCAAACAATTCCATAATTATACGGTTGCGGAATTGTTCCACCTGCATTCGTTGTCTGGTCCCAATACCTTAACACTCTTGTTTCGCCATTTTCCTCTTTAAAATCAGGATGATTCCAGTCAATTCCTTGATCGACGTAACCAATAATAATATTTTCTCCCAAGTAAGGAGAAGACAAGCCATTAGAGCCCTGGTGAACTTGATTTACGAAATGCATCGCGCGAGTAGTATCTGCTAACGCCATCGGAGGGGCATATTCGAAGTAAAAATTTTCTAATTCGTTTGATTTTGTTTTCTCATGAATCCAATTTGCAGTGGCTGAAATAAACAGGTAATTTCCTGAATGATATTTTATTTTAATGCCATCCTTATCCAATAAAGCTTTGGTAATGGAATCATTTGGAACACAAAAAGTGGAAATTGAAAGTGGTGACTTGTCCAGTAATTGCTGAAACCCAAATTTAGCATATTGACCAAACAAAGCATTTGGCGTGTGCAATGCGAAAAAACCTACACATAAAATAATGAATCGAACCATTTGTACTGAATTATGACCTATTAACTGCAAATATATCTTAAAGGTCAAAAAAAAAAAGCGTGAATCCAAAGTTTATTTTTATTTTTCAGAATTAAATAAAAAACAATTTACAAATTCAAATTATGAGTAGAAACAGCATTCGATTAAGTCTAATTATTCTGACTGTAGGAATCTCCAAATTAATTGGCGCACAAGAGAGCAAGGAAACATTAAATTGGTACAACGGAAAGGGACCGGGGATGGAAACCGAAAAGGCATACAAAATGCTGAAAAAGCGGAAATCGTCAACAGTAATTGTTGCTGTTATTGACTCCGGTGTGGATATTGAACACAAAGATCTTGCTGGGAAAATTTGGATAAATGCGGATGAAATCGCAAACAACGGCATTGACGACGACAAAAATGGCTACATCGATGATGTGCATGGTTGGAATTTTTTAGGCAATGCAAATGGCAAAAACGTGAACGAGGCTTGTTTGGAGAAAACTAGGATCTTGCGCGAGTTGACACCAAAGTTTGAAACAGTTGATCCAGAAACTTTATCCGCAGCTGAAAGCGCTGAATATAATCTTTATCTGAAAGTTAAGGGAGAAGTAGAAGCAGAATTGCAAAATTACACTTCTTACCTTGCTCAAATGGATATGGTGAAAATGATGATCGGTCAAGTTCCTACGATGGTTGGATCTGCAATGGGTAAACCGAATTATACGCTAAAGGATTTGAAAAAATGGAAACCTGCAGACGAGCAAATGGTGCAAATGAAAAGCTTCGCAATGGCAATTGCTACAGGTGAATTAACGGAAGCAGTGATCGAGGAGCAAAAAAAATCAATTGAACAAATGGTTAATTACAGCTTGAATGTTGATTTTGACGACCGCGCAATAATTGGGGATAATCCAAATGATTTTAAAGATACAAAATACGGTAATTCGGATGTAGAAGGTCCCGATGCTCTGCATGGAACGCATGTCGGTGGAATTATTGGCGCAGTTAGAGGGAATAATCTAGGTGGCGATGGCGTCGCGGAAAATGTTTCACTGATGGTTTTAAGAGCGGTTCCAAATGGCGATGAATTTGATAAAGATATTGCTTTGGCTGTTATTTATGCAGTAGATAATGGTGCGAAAGTTATCAATATGTCATTCGGGAAAGGATATTCACCGCACCAAAAAGAAGTTTTTGAAGCATTTAAATACGCCGATTCAAAAGGTGTTTTACTTGTGCACGCTGCGGGAAATGACAATGCAGATGTTGATGTGAATCCCAACTTTCCAACTTCAATGTATAGTTTTCAACCGAAGAAATTGGATTTATTTCTTACAATAGGTGCATCCACGCGAAATTCTAAATCCATGGACGCAGCATCTTTTTGGCAGGTGCTTTTTTCTTTTGGAAAAGTTAAAAGAGACCATAAGGCACATTTAGCAGCTCCTTTTTCAAATTACGGTCAAAAAAGTGTCGACATTTTTGCTCCAGGAAATGAAATTTATAATTCCGTTCCACAAAGTGATTACAAAAGTTTACAAGGTACTTCCATGGCAGCACCAATGGTATCTGGTGTGGCTGCAATGTTACAGAGTTACTTCCCAACGTTGACAATGCATGAAATCAAAGCGATACTTTTGAAATCGGCACAATCTTACAAAGGAACAAAACACGTAAAACCGGGATCGGAAGAGTTGGTTGATTTTGCAACATTGTCTGTTACAGGTGGTGTTATCAATGTTAAAAATGCTGTAAAAATGTGTTTGGATTTGGAGAAATATAAATCATCATCCAAATAGAATTAAAAATAAAACTACTTTTAAGGCTACTCGTTTTGGGTAGCCTTTTTTTTATACACGTAAATTCTACAAAGAATGAGAATTAGTTCAACACTTTTATTCCTCGGTTTGATGCATATTGCCACCGCGCAGAATGAACTCGATAAATTGGTTGACCAGTGGCATTTATCCGCAACAAATGCAAATTTTAAGGCTTATTTTGATGTCTTGGATACTTCGTTTGTCTTTCTAGGAACTGCACCAGGGGAAAGGTGGACAAAATCAGAATTTGCCGAATTTTCAAAACCTTATTTTGATGCCGGAAAGGCCTGGAATTTTAAAGCTAAAAACCGGAATTGGGTGTATTTAAAAAATAAAAAAATCGCATGGTTTGATGAAGATTTAGATACTTGGATGCGCGGGTGCAGAGGAAGCGGGATTTTGGTAAAGGAAAAAGGAGAATGGAAATTGGTTTATTACAACTTAACTGTTCTTGTTGAAAATGAAAAGATGAAGGAATTTATTCAATTGAGAGATAAACAGTAGATGCAGAATAAAATAAGATTTGTGTAATCCAACTTTCTTAATCCAAAACACCCAAACTATCTAATTCCTGCACAGAAACAGTAGGAGGGAAGTCTCCGTTTTTTATTTTTCTTAAAATGTAATTACCCGTTATTTCTGCTTTTTCTTTTGATGAGAAACCTTTTTCTCCTTGAATTGCTGGAATGTGTTTTTGATCAATCATTAGTTTTCCATCTTTAAATAATTGGTATCCCCAACCGAATTCAGCATTCTCTGTAACTTCCATCGTGTAAGCAGGCTCTTGAACTTTCCCCGAATAAACATCCTGGTCATTAGAGGGATTTAAAGATCTTTTTGATTCGCTGTTTTCACACGAAAACAAAACCAATATACTAAGAATTAAACACGTTTTTTTCATTATAAAATCATCAGTTTTCCAGTTGATCGATGCGCTGATTTTGTATCCTTCAGCTCGTAATAATAATTTCCTGGTTGTAAATTTGATGTATTCAATTCTACTGTTTTTTCATTCGTTGAGAACGTTATTTCGGAAGTGACATTCGATCCTGTAATGGAAAATAATTGAAGCGTTATGTCAGATGTATTTTCAAGATTCATTTGCAGGTAAACCAATTCATTAGCAGGATTTGGGTATGCAGTGGAGGTGAAGTTGACTTCCATCTCTTCCATTCCTACAATTCCATAGTAAGCGTAAAAGTCCTCAAGGAAATCGCCATTGAAACCAGTTCCTAAATATCCAATTCCATCGATTACAAAGGAAACAGCATTTTTTCGCGCAGGACCAATCAAATCTGCGACCTGAACCCATGAATTCAAGAAATAATTATATTCCCATACATCCTTTTTAAACTCAAAATTAACATCCTCACCAGTTGCAATATAGGCAGTTGGGAAAGTTCCCCATCCAGTTGCACCAGCTCTAGGAGTTCCGGGGAAATTTGCTTTTTGTATCCATGTATCTGTTAATCCAGCATACATCCAAAAATCGTTTTTCAAAACACCATCGTCACCCGTTCCAACATATGCATTTCCATCCATGGAAAAACCTACCGCTTGTCTTCGTGCTGTTCCAGCAAAATCATTTAATTGTGTCCAAACATTTAAAAGCGGATCGTATTTGTAAAAATCTTTTCTTAATCCTGTTGCATCTTGTCCGGTGCCAACGTAACCAAAATTATCGATGGCGAAAGAAACTGCTTGTTTCCTGGGTGTTCCAACAAAATCCGCTTTTTGCGCCCAGGATTGCGTTTCGGGATTGTATTCCCATAAATCATTCAAGTAAGCACTAGATGATCCTTGACCAAGACATATATATCCTTTGTTGTTAATTGAAAATGAACTTGCCGAAGCCCGTTCCAATCCATCCCCATTCAATCCACCAATGGAAAGTTCACTGTCCCAATCGTTTTGCGAAGGGGCATAGGAATACATTTT
>JBEDAD010000082.1:0-3729 GCA_041177985.1 Bacteroidota bacterium
AAAGCTGTCAAAGATTATGCCTAACCAATTCTCCAAAAATATACTTTACCTTTGCATTTCAATTTTAAGGAATGAAATTACACGTAGAAACTTTTACTTTTAATCAATTTCAGGAAAACACTTTCGTAGTGTACGATGATAATAAGCAGTGCGTAATCATTGATCCCGGATGTTATGAACGAAGCGAGCAACAAATGCTGCAAGGTTTTATCTCAGATAATAATTTAAAACCCCTCGCTCTGTTGAATACGCATGCACACATCGATCATATTTTGGGAAATGCATTTGTGCAAAAAACGTATGATTTAGATCATTATTTACATATCGATGATTTGGTAACAATGCGAGCTGTAGAAAGCTACGCGCATGTTTATGGTTTTTCAGGATATGAAATTTCGCCAGAACCAACACATATTATGCAGGCAAACAGTACGCTGAATTTTGGTGGAATTAGCTTTGACGTTTTTTGTACGCCCGGACACGCGCCTGGACATGTCGTTTTTTACAATGAAGAAAATCAATTTGTCGTTAACGGAGATGTTTTATTCAATGGCAGTTTTGGACGTGTAGATTTACCAGGCGGCGATTTGGAAATCCTGAAAAAATCGATTCATGAAATACTATTTCAGTTGCCCGAAGAAACTATCGTGTATTGCGGACATGGCGTTCCCACAACAATTGGGAAAGAAAAACGTTCCAACTATATTTTGAATTTTTAGAAAGATCCAAACGTGAGAATCGGAATAAATACGCGCTTTTTATTGTCTTCAAAAATGGAGGGGTTCGGCTGGTATACTTTCGAGATTGTAAAACGCATCGTCGAAAACCATCCGGAGCACGAATTTATTTTCTTTTTTGATAGACCTTATTCTGAAAATTTCATTTTTGGCAAGAACGTTAAGCCAGTTATTATTTCGCCACCGGCACGACATCCCTTACTTTTTATATATTGGTTTGAAATTGGAATTAAAAGAGCATTGAAAAAACACAAAATAGATGTCTTTTTCTCGCCAGACGGCTATCTTTCGCTGCAAACGAATGTTCCTCAAATTGGTGTAATTCACGATATTAATTTCAAGCACTACCCGAAAGATTTGCCGGCATCTGCGCGTTTCTATCTCAACTACTTTTTTCCACGTTTTGCAAAAAAAGCAGCTAAACTCATTACGGTTTCTGCGTATTCAAAAGAAGATATTATCCGAAATTACCAGATCGAACCAGAAAAAATTGTTGTTGCATGGAATGGTGCATCCAGCGTTTTCAAACCTGTTTCAGAAGAAATAAAAGTTGCTATTCGTGAAAAGCACGCTGGTGGAACAGACTATTTTCTCTTTGTTGGAGCCATTCATCCTCGAAAAAATGTGAGCCGTTTAGTGGAAGCCTTTTTAAAATTTAAACAGGAAAGTAATTCTACTGTTAAACTAATTATTGTTGGGGAATCACTTTGGAAAAACAACGCTTTTTCGGTTGAACTGCCAGAATCACCGCAACAGGAAATCTGCTTTACTGGTCATCTTGCCATAGAAGAACTTGCATTACTCACTGCTTCTGCACTTGCTTTGACGTATGTTCCGTATTTCGAAGGTTTTGGCATTCCATTAGTGGAAGCAATGAAATGCGGAACGCCTATTCTTTCTGGAAATCTTACCTCTTTACCGGAAGTTTCCGGAGATGCTGCGTTGTATTGTGATCCGTTTGACACAACCGATATTGCCAATAAAATGGGAGAACTTGTTTCTTCTGAAAATTTACGAAAAGAACTATCCTCAAAAGGACTCGAGCGAAGTAAACTTTTCAGTTGGGATACCGCAGCAGCAATTGTTTGGGAGGAAATTGCGTTACTTGCTAATCCTTCTTAAACGTAATAAGGGGAGATCATAAAATAAACTACTACCCCTGAAACTGCAACATAAAGCCAAATTGGAAACGAAAAACGTGTCCATTTCTTATGTTTTACGAAATCTCCTTGCCAAGCAAAAAGATACGTAAACAAAACAAGTGGAATTACAGCGATACTCAAAAGAATGTGGGAAATCAGCAAAGTGTAATAGAAATATGCAATTGCTCCAATCTTTGCTTTCTCTAGAATATCTAAACTACCATTTCCATTGGAATCTCCGTAAAGCGTTGAATCGGAAGTCATGTGGTAAGCAACGTATAATAAAAGAAATACAACGGATAATCCCAACGCAATTCTAATTAATGCGCGGTGTAATTCCATGTTTTTATTCTTGATAGCAACCAGTGCACTAATTAAAAAGACAGCTGTAAGCGCATTGATTCCTGCATAAATAGCCGGAAGAAAAGATAAATCGATCCCACCAATTTTCACCTTGAATAAGATAGCAACAGCAATTGGTATCACTACTGACAAAGAGATTATCAGCTTTCGTGTATTTTTTAATTTTGCTTGATCAATTGTTTCCATATTCTTCTTTTAATAACTTACGTATATCTTTTTCTAACTGAATGACTTGTTTTTCATCTGTTCCGAGGTAAACACCGCGTACATAACCTTCTTTATCCACTAAGGTAAAAGCTCCAGAATGGGCATAACCTCCTTCAGATTCTTCATCTCTGCCGGCAAAAATTTGAAAATTTTCTATTCCCAACTGGTGAGTTTCCGCTTCTTTTCCTGTGAAAAACTGCCAATTAGATGCCGTTGCTTTATAATGTTCTCTGTACCGCTTAAGTATGGAAGGCGTGTCGTGCTGAGGATTTATACTTATGGAAATAAATTGTAAATCGTCGTGTAAATCTTTCGTTGCTGCATTTAATTTTTGCATGTTTTTTGTCATGGTCGGACAAATTGTTGGGCAAGTGGTGAAGAAGAAATCTGCAACCCAAATCTTGCCTTCCATATCTGTAGACTTTACAAGAACGGAATCGTCATTCAAAAAATAGAAATATGGTATTGTGGGATAAACTGTATCAGAAACTTCCTTGCCATCGATTAATTTATATTCAATATCGTAATTTCCTATGAATGGCAAAACGTGTTTCTTCTCGTTAATTGCTGAACAGGAAACTAAAATGAATACTAAGAAAAGCGATGAATAAGCGTTCATAACCATAAAACAAAGGAAATTATTTATTGTTTAAGCTTGGCATTTTCTTTATCATATTGTTTTTGTAGCAAAGCGATATGCTCCTTCATTCTTCGAATCATTCCTTCAGAAGTTCCTGAAAGCACCATTCTCAAATGATTTTGTTTATCCACTAATAGGATTAACTCTTGAAATGCTTGTCCTCCAAAAAACTCATCCCCTTCAGCTAAAAGAGATTTGTTATTTCGTTCAATATCGTATATTTTTTTTGGATCTCCAGATGCCAGAATCCACGTGTCCGGATCGTATTCCAAAACATTATCTTCCATCGACTGACGCAAAACGGAAAGATCTTTCACTGGATTTCCTTCTCCGTCCGTAACAAAAGAAATAATACGCACGCGTTTCATTTTCTTTCGCTTGTTATTCTTAATGTGCTGGTAAATCGCTTGATTCATGTGCCAGAAAGAAATAGAACATGTATCGGGACATGTTTCTTGCAATGTTGTTATTAAAACAACATCTCCTTTAAAATCTTTGGAGGAGAATTTTTTTCCACGTGCATCCGTAAACGAATAATCCGTCACTGCACCAAAATCATCCAATGTTTTGAACTTATGCTCGCAACCACGGGTTGAAATGAATACCAATAAAATAGCCGGACCAAATAAAAGTAAAAATG